>CAKUKT010000185.1 GCA_934663655.1 uncultured Victivallaceae bacterium | reverse complement strand
CGATGCCCAGCTCCGGGAACATGCCATCGAGGTACAGCTGCCGCTGATCCAGTACTTCTTTCCCGGGGCCGTGATTCTGCCCGTGGTGGTGGGATCCTTGACTGCGGCGTCTGCCGGTACAATCGGCGCGGCGCTGGCCGCAGCGGTTTCTCCCGACAATTTTTTCATTATCAGCAGTGATTTCACCCATTATGGAGTTCGCTTCGGCTATGCGCCTTTCGGGATTCCCGCACCGCCGGAACGGCTGAAGGCGCTTGACCGCGGTGCGGCGGAACAGGCGGCTCGGCGGGATATGCCGGGACTGGCAGCCTATCTGCGGAAAACCGGGGCGACGGTATGCGGCGCCAATCCGTTGATGATTTATCTTTCGATGCTTGAAGCCGCCGGTTCCAGGTGCCGCGGCGAAGTGGTGGCCCAGAGTGATTCCGGAGAGCTGACCGGGGATTATTCGCACGTGGTGGGTTATGTCGGGATCGTCTTTTCCGAACCATCCGACGGGAGCGGCAGATGAAACTAAATAACGCCCAACGCGCCTGGGCGCTTTACGATCCCGGCAACGCGGCATACGCGCTGATTGTGAGAACCGTTTTTGCTCCGTTCTTTTTCAAATACTGTGTCGCGGACAGCTTTTCGGATGCCGAATCCACCAGCACCTGGGGCATCATCGCCAGTTTGTCCGGTATTGCCGCCGGAATTATCGCACCCGGTCTCGGCGTTTTCGCTGACTCATTCCGGATCAAGAAGTACCTGCTGGCCTTTTTTGTGTTTACCGGGGTGATGTCGACTGCTCTGCTCGGTTTTACGGACCGCGGCGCGGTGACGTCGGTGATCACGCTCTCCTTCATCAGTCTCGGCAGTTATATGATCGCCAACAGCTTCTATGATTCGCTGCTGATCGACGTGGCGCCGCGGGGGAAACGTGACGAGTTGTCGAGCTGGGCTTACGCCTGGGGTTACGTGGGGGGGATCGTTCCCTTCATCATCTGCCTGGCGGTGGTGAAAGTTGCGGGGATGAACGATATTCTCGCTGCGTCGCGCTTCGCATTTATCTTTTCCGGGGTCTGGTGGACGGCGCTGACGCTACCGATGCTCCGGCAGGTTAGGGAACGGCGGCGCCACCCGGATGACCGGGAGAAACTGTATTGGGGGGCAGCATTCCGGCGGGTTTTCGCGAACCGCAACGTAATGATTTTTCTCATCGCCTATTTCCTCTACATCGACGGCGTCGGCACCATCTATCTGCTGGCGACGCCGATTGCGCAGGATATCGGTATTTCCACATCGCTGATCATGTTCACGGTACTGGGACTGCAGTTTCTGGCGTTTCCCTGTACGATTGCTTATGGCCGGCTCTCCCGCCGGGTGGCGGTTCGCCGGCTGATCTGGATGGCGATCGGAGTATACATGGTGATCGCACTGCTGGCGGGGCTGCTGCCGCTGTTGCCTTCTTACCGGGAAAAACTGGTGGTGTTTCTGATTCTGGCTGCGTTGATCGGTTCGTCGCAGGGAGGAATACAGGCGTTGAGCCGTTCGCTGTACAGCCGTCTGATCCCGGCGAAAAATGCGGCGGAATTTTTCGGCGTTTACAACCTGTTCGGCAAATTCACCACCATCATGGGACCGCTGCTGGTCGGTTTATCCACCTGGATGTGGGGGCGGGCTGAATATGGAATAATGATGCTCGTATTTCTCTTCGGTTCCGGCGCACTGCTGCTGGGAAAGGTGGAAATTCCTGCCACTGCCGGCGGCGGGGGAAAGGAATGACCGATGGCGGAATATTTATTGAAACGTCTAATTCTGGCGATATTCACGCTGCTGGTGATTCTGCTGGTCAGCTATACGCTGCTGCGGCTGGCGCCCGGTGATCCGACCCGCAGTGATCTGTTCGGCGGCGGCGAGGGCGCCGGCGTAGCGGATGCCTCCAAGGGAGGTTTCTCCGGCAACCGGGCGCTGCGGGAGAAGCTCAATCTCGACCGGCCGATACTGGTGGGGTTCGCGCTGTGGCTGAAAGCGGTGGTCACCGAAGGTGATTTCGGAGAATCGGCGGTGGTGGATCCGGGGCGTCCGGTGACGCGGATCATTCTCGATCGTCTGCCGGTCACGGTGACATTGAATTTCTGGGCAATTCTGCTCACCTATCTGCTGGCGATACCGCTGGGAGTCTATTCCGCGGTCCGGGTGGGGGGCGTGCTCGACCGGACGACCACGCTGGGATTGTTCATTCTCTATTCGCTGCCGGTGATGTGGGTGGGGCTGCTGCTGCAGTCGCTGATCTGCGAAGGCGGACGATGGGAAATTTTCCCGCTGCGCGGAGTGACGCCGCCGGACCCGGACTCGCTGTCGATCTGGCAGCTTCAGCTGGAAACGATCCGTTACTATCTGCTGCCGGTCTTCTGTCTTGCCTACGGTGGTTTCGCCGGATTGTCCCGATATGCCCGCAGCGGCATGCTTGAAGTGATCGGCAGCGACTATATCCGCACCGCGCGGTCCAAAGGGGTGCCGGAGATGCGGGTGATATGGGTTCACGCTTTCCGCAACGCGTTGATCACGTTGATCACGCTTTTCGGCGGGTTGCTGCCGTCACTGGTTGCCGGGAGCGTGCTGGTGGAATATATTTTCAATATTCCCGGAATGGGAGCTTTGTCGCTGCTGGCGTTATCGAGCCGGGACTACCCGCTGCTGATGGCGCTTTTCGCCTTTGCGGGATTTCTGACGCTGCTGGGAATATTGATCTCCGATCTGCTCTACGTCGCGGTGGATCCGAGGATCAAGCTGTCCCGTTCATGACTGAACCCGACTCCCGGAAGGGTGAGGAACGGCGACGGCTTAATGAAATTAATCAACCGATGTTCAGGAGTTACAATCCATCCGGCAGGACGGCCGGAAGCGGGAACGCATTCCGTCAAGCGGAGCGGCCCCGGGCGTCTGATCGGTGCCGGATGGACAAAAAGGTGAACCATGGCAGGTATTCTTTATATTGTAAGTACGCCGATCGGCAATCTTGAGGACATCACTTTGCGGGCATTGCGGGTGTTGCGGGAGGTGGATCTGGTTGCGGCGGAGGATACCCGGAGAAGCCGGGCGCTGTTGTCCCATTTCGATATTCACGTGAGGCTGGAGAGTTTTCACAGTTTCAATGAGCACGAGCGGATCGGCGGTCTGCTCGAACGGGTTCGATCCGGAGCCCGGGTGGCTCTGATCTCGGATGCCGGAACTCCGTCGGTGGCGGATCCGGGCTTTCTGGCCGTGCGGGAGGCGTTGCGCGAGGGAATCCCCGTGGAGGTGGTGCCCGGAGTTTCCGCGGTTACCTTTGCGGTGACCGCTTCCGGACTTCCGGTGGATCGGTTTTCATTCCGGGGGTTTGTGCCGGTCAAGCCGGGGCGGCGGCGGAAGTTTTTGACGGAGATCTGCGATTCCGGGGAGACCGTGTTCTGCTTTGAATCTCCGTTCCGGGTGGCGAAGACGCTGAACGAACTGGCCGGAGTGGCGCCCGACGCCGAGGTGGCGGTGATCCGGGAGGCGACCAAGATACATGAGGAGGTGGTGCGGGGCCGCGCCGCGGAACTGGCCGCGCTGAAACGGGAATGGCGCGGTGAATTTGTACTCGGCATCCGGGCCGGAACGACTTCACCGGGGACGGAGGAAAATGACGGGGAATGATGGATTCCCGGTTCGGGCTGATCAATCCCGGTCCGGCGTCAGTTCGGAGAAGTTCAGCGGGGTGAATTGACTGCGCAGTTTCTCCCGCAGTTCCGGATCGGTGCAGATGTACTTCCAGCGCACAAACGAGAAGTCGTGCGGCAGATAGTTGCGCAGCCATGCATGCTGGAGCTGGCTGGCCACCGGCATTCCCTCAAAGATCCACACGCAATCATCGGCGACGATTTTCGCCGCCTCGCGGCAGAGACGATTGCGTTCTTCCCCCGATTCCATGACCGCGATTCGCTGATAGAGGCGATCGAACTCCGGATTGCTGTAACCGGTGCGGTTGCAGGAGTCGATATTGCCGCTGTAAAAGAGCTGGAGGAAATTTTCCGGATCGGGGTAATCTCCGATCCAGGAGAGGCGGAACAGCTGGAGCTGGTTGCGTCGGAGTTTTTCAAAAAAGCGCGGTTTGTTGTTGAGAACCGATTCCACCTCGACGCC
The DNA here is from genome assembly GCA_934663655.1 of uncultured Victivallaceae bacterium. Lineage (GTDB taxonomy): Bacteria > Verrucomicrobiota > Lentisphaeria > Victivallales > Victivallaceae > UBA1784. Next base: position 1,543 of record CAKUKT010000185.1, on the reverse strand, counting down.
GACCAGCTGGTAGTCCGACACCGCAAGTTCTCCCATCTGCCGGTAAACGGAGGTGTTGTTGGTCTGGTCGTAGGTGAAATGGAGTTTTTCACCGGTTTCCGGGTCAATGCCGTCAGGATAACCGGCTTCCGCGAGCAGTTGTTCGGCCAGCTCCGGGTTGTAGACGGTGAAGGGGTTGCGGAACTCCTCGTCGAACCCCGGCACCCCGGGAGGGATCGGCCCCTGAACCGGCAGCAACTGGTGGTTGGTGTGTTCAACCCGGCGTTCGACGTTGTAGGCGTAGCTGAGCGCCTGGCGGAGTTTAAGATTTTTTCCAAGTTTCGGATCGCGGAAGTTGAACCCGACGTAACGGATTTCAAACTCCGTGAACCGCAGCAGGCGGATCCCGCGGGCAGCGAGCGCGGGAGCAAGTTTTTCGCCGCCGCCCGCCACCAGATCGAGATTGTCCTTGTCGAGCAGACTGACGTCGAGATTTCCCTGAAGAAAGAGCAGCCAGGCGGACATCGGCTGTTTGATCTGATTGATGATCAGCCGGTCGGCCAGCGGCAACGGACGGTTCTGGTCACGCGGATCGGTGGCTTCACGGAAGATTTCATAACGGTAATCCGGGTTGCGGTCGAGAACCAGCCGGTAGTCGTTGATCCATTCGTTGAGCACGAAGGGACCGGAACCCACCGGATGGCGGGCGAGTCGGTCTCCGTAATGATCTTCGGCGCGGCGGGAAACGATCGCGGTATTGGGAATGGCGAAGGTATAGAGAAAACGTGGATCAGGTTTTTCCAGTTCGATGCGGAAAGTCCGGTCATCGATGATCGTGAATCCGGGAATACCCTGATCGTAAAGTTTCAATCTTTCCGCACGGTCGGATATCTCGCCGGCAGCACGACGAAAGTCGTCAATACCGCGGATTTTGTTGCGAAACAGCCAGTAGACCGGACTGTGCAGGTGTTCATCGGCGATCCGCAGAATCGAATAGAGCACATCCCGGGAAGTTATCCGCCGCTGGTCGCGGTCGGTGAACACCGGATCGGCGCTGAAATAGAGGTCGTCGCGAAGCGTGAAGGTGAAAACTTTGCCGGATTCATCGCTTTGAGGCATCCGTTCCAGCATCGACGGGACCAATTTGTATGGCCGGGCGGTGTAGTCATACTGCAGCAGGGTGTCGTAAACCGCTCCCACGATATCCCGGCTGGAGAGATCGTCCGCCTGAGCCGGATCGAGGGTTTTCACCGCGCCGCCGGCGGCGAGCCGGACGGTGAGCGGAGGATCTCCGGCACCGCACAGCAGCGTCACGCAGAGTGACAAAAACAATCCCGTCAGAATCCGCCATGGTTTCATCGGAATCTCCCCGCCAGCGTCCGGTGGGCTTCCCGGATCAGTTCCGCGGTTTCCTCCCAGCCGATGCAGCCGTCGGTGATGGAGACGGCGGGATCCGGACGTGTTCCCGGAACCAGCCGCTGTTTTCCGGGCATCAGATTGCTCTCAAGCATCATGCCGCGGATGGTTTCCTCTCCGGAAGAGAGCTGTGCGAGCAGTTCATGGA
>CAKUKT010000184.1 GCA_934663655.1 uncultured Victivallaceae bacterium | reverse complement strand
GACCATACATCAATGGTCCACGCTGATAAATAAAACTTTTCTGATCGCTCAAAAAGTGTTTTTCAAGTTCAAATTCAGCTCGCTCCCCGGATTTTTCCATCCAGGAGCAACCGCTCATAAAACAGCATATTTTTTCAGGAATTTTGCTGCCGTGAGCAATAATTTCTGCATTCCAGATATCGCCGTATGGATAGGTTGTTTCCACTTTTACGACCAACCCGTCGGCAAATTCAAACGTTCCCGGGATCGGCAATGCAATATGCAGCACATTGTCCTGCCAATAAATCCCCTGCATGACGGCGGTGTAAAAACCTTCGGCGGCACGCATATTGCAGCAGTTCACCGCTTCGTAAAATTTCATATAAAGCTCCGGCTCTTCCGGCCGCAGACAGTTGTCGCCGCCGAAACCGCCGTTGGGCCGCTGGGCGCGTTCAATGGCCGAAAACCATATCTTGTGCGCCAAAGCAAGATAATCACTTTTTCCGCTGCGCCGGAAAAGCTCCATTGCCACCATAAAGCCATCGACCACCGCGCACGGTTCGGTCCATTCGGGGCGGCAAAACCAGTTGTAATTGGCTCCGTTGAGCGTCATTCCGTTATCGCAGTAAAGGCCGAATATCTTTTCCGCCAGTTTTCCGGCTTCGGGCCGGTTGAAGACCCGGCTGTACCGCAAAAGCGCACGGCACAGCGTCAGCGACGCATGGGTTTGATACTTATTCTGAACAAAATCGACCTTCCCGGCCAACGACACAAATTGCTCCAGCAATTTTTCCGCGGGCAGCTCAAAAACTTCTGCGGCATGAACCAATCCCGCAAAAAATATGAATATTGCCCCCACATCGGTACTGACTCTCCACACTCCGATACGGCGGTCGGCAGTTCCATCTACTGCGCCGGAAGCATTGCGCACGGAATCGCTCAATGGATAAGTTGCCAGATGTTTTGCCAGCGGCAGAGCAAGATTTTCAAAAACATTAACGGCAACTGTGCGGCAGATTCCGCACGCTGTCTTGGTATAAATTTCGGCCATGGCCCGGAGAAGCCAGCCGTGTCCGGAAAGCTGCTGTTCGTCAAACATATCCTCCGGATGAATCGCCCCCAGAAATCCGCGCCGGTTACAGAAATCGTTATAAAGCGACAACGCTTTTTCCAGCTCCGGATCGTTTTTCTGCAATATTGAACTGTATTTATGCCATGCCAGCAATGTGCGTCCGGCAAAATCCCCCGGCCACGCATCGTTATTGCGCAAATATATTTTATCCGGCGAATAGAGTTCAGAATCATGCACCCGGCGGCAGGCCAACTTTACCCGTAACTCCATATCGCCGGAAAGTTGACACGCAACCGGAAAACCCCATTTACTCGAAAATGCTGACATAGATTGAAACTGTTTCAAAAACAAGTTAATACAAGTATTTTCAAAAAATTGCCGTTCCCGCAAATCAATGCGGTAACGGCACAGATTACTTATCAGTTGCCGATGAAAAAGAACTCCATCGGCATGACCGGACAAAACCACTGCCCTCAGTTACAGTATTTTTGATCAATCCGTAACTTTGGGGGCCGCCGTCAAAGCAGTTTCATAGTAATAAGCGTAACCGTAAGCGTTGACGTCGTTTTTGTTCATGGTACGGGCAGAACCGTCAAGGAACGAGGAGTTGGCGTTCTTGCCGTGACGCATATGAACCACACCGTAAGCCATGTGGTGCGGGTCCATGATGTAATAGGTCTGCTTCATACCGTTGGCATCGACCCAAACCGAGTCAACAAACAGCGAGAAATCGGTCGGAACCTTGATCGAACCCATGGTAAAGAAGAAGCTGTCGCTGCGGGCAGGATCCTGCGTACCATAGGAACCGAACTTTTTGTAGTAAGCCGGACAAGTCTGGGCACTGTGCGGATAATAGCTGTTGTGATTGAATCCGCGGGAACCGTAAGTTTCCACCGGACTTACTGCCGCCGGCAGACTGGGGCACTGCATGATGGTGTTCCGGACGCTGGGCCAGGTGGCATCCTGCTGACCGGGCAGATAACCGAGTTTGATCATCCATTCTGCCGGACGGTAAACACTGGGGGCCCGCATCGTAGCCAGCGAAACCCATTCTTTGTTGTCCCCGGCGTACATATTCAGCACCAGGGAAGTTTGTTTAAGGTTGCTGGTGCAACTGGAAGCGCGGGCGCGTTCGCGGGCCTTGGAGAGGGCGGGCATCAGCATCGCGGCGAGAATCGCGATGATCGCGATCACGACGAGGAGTTCGATCAGAGTGAATCTTTTCATACCGGGAATCATGGCGTTCTCCTTTTTTGTGTTGAATTGATCATCAGGCCCGGAAATCAAAAATGCTGCAGTCAATTTTGATGAAAACCTGATAACTCAAAAATATTCTATGATAGTTCCCCGATAAAAGCAATACTCCTCGATAAAAATTTTTAAACTTCCTGCCTGCTTGCCTATACGATTTTTGAATCGATCCCTGTCGTTCAGCCGGTGCAGACGAAATGTTTCCTCCAGCTACGGGTACGGCAACCGCCAGATTTTTCGCGCGCAGGTCTCCGTATTCTTGTGGTGGAACCGGCTTTTTAGCCGCTTCGGAAACGAGGGTAAAAAAACGCCGCCGGAAAGGGCGGCGAATTTTACGGAAATTTATTCTCCGGCCAACCCCGAACCGCATTTCCCCCTTTACGGAAAAGTGCGGATCAGTTCTCTCAGTAACCGGCGTAGGTCAGCAAAGCTACAGTGAAAACCAATATAAATGAGGTGAAAATCGGACGCGGCAGCAGCAGAAAAAGGGGATTATCTCGCAATTTCCCCCAGCCGGAAACTGTAGATCTCCGCGCTTCCGCCTACTTGCCCCGAACCTCCGGCGATGATCAGATTTTTCTTCTCTGATTTGAGCGTCTCGAGAGTCAACGTTTTGACCGGTTTCCCGTCAATGAAAACCGCACAGGCCCGATCCGCCGGATCGATCAGCAGTTCGAGCCGGTGACGTTGGTCCTTGAACGGATATTCAATGAACTGTTTGCCGTGGTAGGCCAGAAGTCCCTCCGGACTGATCATAAAGGCGGTATTGATTTCGTTGCCCGGGGCGCCGATATTGAAAATCAGTGACAGCACATATTTTTTTCCGGGTTCGGCTTTTACCAGTCGAAAATCTTCACAGAAGTAGAGCAGGCCCGTCTGACGTGACAACGCATCCCGCTTGGAGAAGGCGAGCGAACTTCCCGCCATACTCGGCAGCAGAATCCCCCGATCCCCGTCAGCGCCGACTGTGCTCGACTCCTTGAGCAGTCCGGTATGCCATCCGGAGAGGTGGTCCGGCGAAAAGATCACATCGAAATCCTGCAGTTCGGCGAGTTCCGGCTGGCGGGCGAGCAGACGGTCGGGAGTGCTGTAATCGATGTTGAGGCAGAAGTCGTGAAGTTTGACCGTCTCCGCGGCTCCGGAGGCGACCAGGGAGATATGATTGCGTCCCGGTTTGAGCGCTTCGACCGGTACGTCGAAAATCAACACATTCTCTCCGTCCCGAACCGCTTCCCCGCACTTTTTGCCGTTGATTGCAAGCGTCATTCCGGAGACGTCCGCTTCGACCGCCGCTCTGGCCTGAATTTGCGGCAAATTCGCCGCTTCCCGGAGCGGTTCATTGCCGCTTACCAGGTCGAACTCGAAAGGAACGCCGGCTTTAAGCGCGGCCGGATAAATCGGATCGATCAGCGGCATCGCCATGAAACGTTCCCAGTTGTTGAGGTAAAATACCGGCCGGTAGCCGCCGCTCCATCGTTCCGTTGCGAAATAGCGTTTGTTGGCCCGGGCAATCTCCTCGTCGGTTATGGAGGCGAGGTCGGCCAGTTTGCCGTGTTCGAGGTTGAAAAGATAAACCCCGTCACACCCCTGCTGCGCAGCGGCCGCCAGCCGGGCACAGAAGAACGCCCGGTCGAAACCGGCCCGTCCCGGCAGATAAGGCACTTTTTCGCGGATGCTGCTCGCTTCAATGCGCGATTCATCGAGTGACGCGTAGAACTTCACCTGGTATTTGCGGGCAAGCGCAACCGAATAATCCCAGTAGTTGAGCTGAAAATAGCCGCTGCCGATCATGATGTCAGCCAGTTTTTCGGCAAGCCACTTCTCCAGGTCAATTCCGACCGCCCGGCAGAATTCGACCGAATCCGGCACCCGGATCGAGACGAGAATCGGACGACCGCGTTTCCGACCGGCCGCCTCGGTGATTTCACGGAGTTCCCGCATCAGTCCGGTCATCATCTCGAGCTCCTCCGGCGTCGCATCTCCTCCTTCGGCAACACTTTTGAAGAGCTGGATGTGACGCAGAAAATCGTATTCAATGCCGTCGATGTCGTAGTTGGCGCAGAGTTCGGCGACAAAGGCGGCAAATTGATCGCGCACCTCCTTCACGGCGAAATTCATCGCGCTCCAACGCGCAAATTTCGTCTGGTTCTGCAACGAACCCACAAGATATTCCGGGTGATTTGCCTTGAAATCGGAAAAAAATACATTGCGAACCCCGTTCGGCCAGTAAGCGTCGTGGGTGTCGTTCACGCGCAGGCTCACGAAAAACTCCAGATCGTTATCACGGCAGAAATCCTGCGTCATTTTCAATGGATCGGCGCCGGCGGCGATAAATTCCCGGGTGGCATTGCGGGTCTGGGGCGAGTGAGGCATATCGGCAAGTATCTGCGGCATGACTTTGCTGTCGGTAGTGGTGTTCCACGCCGACAGCGGGCTGTAGGAAACGGTGTCGATCCGGGTCCCCAGTGCGTAATTCAGGCGACGTGCCCGGAAGTTCTCCGGCGTGGCGGCAAGTTCGCGGGGGTAGTAGACTGCGTCGCAGCCGTCGGTATTGTAGATCATGTGGCGCGGACGATTCAACGCTTCAGCACGCCGGGTCTCCCAGTCGTCCTCAGCTGAAAGGGTGAAGATGCCGAGGAAAAGTGCTGCCAAAATTAGACGCATAACAGAATTTCCTGTGTTTTTTAACATTTCAGCTGCAGACAGCCGGTTTTCGTTATCTGGTTTTACGGGTTCAATAAATTCAGGGAATAGCTTCAATCCGGGTGACCGTACGATTGTTTTCCAGGTACTTGAAGTTGAAGCCTTCGCCGTAATCATCCCGGTTGCTGCGGAGCCGGGCTATGAAGGCCTCGGGTTGGAGTTGTTCGGCGTGGCCATCCAGATAGGTCATGTGCAATTTGTCTGGATGGTTCTCCGCAACGTATCCCCCATTCGGGTTGGCCGCCGCAAAACTTCGATTTTCGGTGGTGTAAAAGGTGTCTATGATGTAGTGGGTGTCGGAGGGGGTAGTGAGTTTCGGTAAGAATATCTGCCGATGAAATTTGTCCGGACCGAGCAATTTTGTTGCATAAAATGTGTTTACACCGGCGCCGATGTATGATTGACCGTCAATTCCATAGTAGTAGTACATGTACCGCGCACCATTTTGCTTGATGTCCGCTTTCCCGGGGTAGCCGTTGGGACAGCGGAGCAGTGGATCACAGTAGGAGATCAGTTTGTCGCCGAGCAGGTAGTCCGCCCAGCTGTAGCCGGGATAACGGGTGCCGTCAGCGGCATAGGCGCTGTTGCCGGTGGCACAGATGTTCGCCGGTCCCCAGCCGCGGTGGGTGTCGGAATACTGGGTGACGGCGAGCGCCAGCCCTTTGAGATTGTTGATGCAGGTAGTCGCCT
>CAKUKT010000183.1 GCA_934663655.1 uncultured Victivallaceae bacterium | reverse complement strand
GATCGCCGCCGCCTGCCGGGTGGCGGATTCCGAAAAGGAAACCGCACTCAACATCATGAGATTCTGCCGGGATCTGCACAAAAAACGTACCCCGGATCAGGAGAATATTTACGGCGGCCGGGAAGAGGCGATGATCGAACGTGGAGAAATTCTCTGCGAGGAGCTGGCCCGCCTGGCGGTGGCGCTGGCGGAGATTGCCGGTATTCCCGGGAGGATCGTGCTGCACACCGTCGGGGGCCATTACACGGTGGAACTTCATGTGGACGGCGAATGGGCCTACTTTGATCCGCGGATGGGAGTTTATTTTCTTTGCGATGACGGCCGGGTGGCGTCGATCCGCGACCTGATCGCCGATCCCGGTCTGATCGACCGGCAGAGTGAGGCGGTGAAATCGGAGGTGGTGGGGTACGCCACCTGGGAGGAGCGGGCGGCCCGATGCCGGAATATCTACTTCCGGCCGCTGGAACTCAACTGCCTGAGCTATTATTCGCTCGGTGACTCTGAGCAGTACAGCTTTGAGGAACTCTCCGAGGCGGAAGCCGGAGCCAACGGCCTCTGGCTCTACAATCGCCGTTACGGGGAACTTATCGACGAAATCACCTCCGCCGGACGATGACGGATCCGGATTTCCCATTCCGGCGTCCGGGAAAGAAGAGCGCTTCCCGGACGCATTTTTTTTGGGGGGGGAGCAGGGGAGAGATTATTTGTTCTCTTCGGCGGTTTCGGCCTCGAACTTCTCCGCGGCCTCGGTGAACTGCTTCCAGCGGGCGTCGTCGGGCGCGGCTTTCGCCCGGTCGCGGAGCGTGGTCACCGCCGAAAGCATGCCGGGTCGCGCAAGTTCGATCTCCTCGCAGTTGCCGTCGGCGAAAAGCACCAGCACTTTGTTGTCACCGCCTGGCCGGGGTTTCTCAATCTGCAGCGGGAAAACCCCGGCTCCGGGCGCGTCCGGACGACCGACCAGGTTGCCGAGATAGAAGAAACTGGTGTTCTTTTCCGTGATTTTAGCGGGATCAGCGGCGGCGGTATGTTCGCGGTCACCGGAGACGATGAAGAGCGCCGGCGGGATCGAGCCGGAAACCGCGATCTCGGCGAGACCGGCGGCGCCGGGTTGTCCGGGGAAGGAGCCGTTGCCCTCGTCGGCGGCCATCTGCATCATGGTGAAAATCTGCTTGAGATTGTTCATCACCTGCACATCCACGCCGCGCTGGCGACTTTTGATCAGCAGAGAGGCGGGATCGAGAGAAAAGACCGGGAGCAGAAGTGCGGCGACCACCGCGACCAGAAACGCTTTTTTCATGATAATCCTCCGGGTTCGGCGGGGCGGTACCGGCGGAACTTCCGGAGTTCCTCCCGCCATTCTGAATATAATATATGCCAGTTGCGGGAAAAGTCAAAAACCGGCTGCTCGCGGGGGTTGCATTTTCAGTTGCGCCGGTGTATAATCTGCGGGCGTAAACAACACATGGACCCGAGATGCGGGAAACGATTTTCCGGGAGAAAAAAATGAGTGGAGCATTGAACAATCTCGAACCGGCGGCAGTCTGGAGAATATTTGCGGAAATCTGCGCGATTCCCCATATTTCCGGCCACGAATCGGCTCTGGCCGGGCATTTTGCCGATAAGGCACGCGCGGCGGGACTGAAGGTTAAGTTCGATCGTGTCGGAAACCTGCGGGTAGATCGGGCGGCGGCTCCGGGAGGAGAGCGGTTCGCCCGGGTAATTCTGCAGGCGCACCTCGACATGGTCGGTCAGGCGGATCCGGGTCGAATGATCGATTTTCTGCGGGATCCGATTGTGCCGGAAAGCGATGGCAGGTGGGTGTGGGCGTCGGGGACCACGCTGGGCGCCGACAACGGGATCGGCGCGGCGCTGGCGCTGGCGGCGGTGCTGGATCCGGAGTCGACGACGGCGCCGCTGGCGGCGCTCTTCACCGTTTCCGAAGAGGTGGGGTTGGTCGGCGCGGGCGGAGCAGAGCCGGAAATGCTCGCGGGTGACCGGCTGATCAATCTTGACGGCGGGGAATATTTTTGCGTCGGTTGTGCGGGAGGAGTCCGGACTGAACTGGAATTTGCACCCGGCATGGAAACTTCTCCGGCAGGTGACGGGGTGGAAATTTCGGTGACCGGTCTGCGCGGCGGCCATTCGGGGGAACAGATTGATGAAGCGCGGGGGAACGCGCTGATATTTCTGGGGCGTTTTCTGTCGTCACGGCGGGAGGTACTGGTATCGTCGATCGATGGGGGATCGGCGGACAATGCGATTCCGCGCGAAGCGACGGCGGTGGCGGTGACGACCGGCGAGGTGGCGGAATTGATGCGGGCGGCGGCGGAGTTTCGGGAACTTCTGGCCGGAGAATTTGAGGCGCCGGAGAGATTTGAGATCAGTGTCCGCCCGACAGCCGCACCTGCGACGGTCTGGGAAGCCGATTTCAGGCGGGTATTTCCGGAATTGCTCGGCAGCGTCGCCAATGGTGCGCTGGGTTTTGACGAACGGCTCGGGATTGTGCGGTCGAGCAGCAATCTTGCGATTGCGACCTCTTCGACCGGCCGGGTGGTGCTGCACAGTTCGCAGCGGGGAATGACCAATGGGGAGCGCGACCTTGCCGCCGACCGGGTGATCGCTCACTTCCGGTCGCTCTCGCCGTTGGTTACCCGGCGGAACGCCTACCCGGGCTGGGAGGCGTCGCCGAGTTCAAAATTGCTTGCCGAGGCGCGGAAACTCCAACGCGGAATCTATTCGGAGGAGTTTCCGGTTCAGGCGATCCATGCGGGACTGGAACTTGGTTATTTTCACGAGAAAAATCCGGAACTCGATCTACTCTGTTTCGGTCCGGAGGTGGAGGAGATGCATTCGCCGTCGGAACGGGTAAGTATTTCCTCGGTGGATCGAGCCTGGCGTCTGCTGCGGGCGCTGCTGGCGTCGACGTCGGGGCGACATCGGGGTTGAAAAAATGGTGATTTGGCACTATTTTATACACATATAAAAATTCATTCACCCAACTTTTGGAAGAGAGCAATGAAGCAGACTCCGGAGACGATAATACTCGTGAACTGCCGGTGCGCGGACGTGCAGAAATATGCCCGCGCGATTCGGGATCGCAACATTTATACGATGGTAATGCCGTATTCGGTGCCGTTGGAGCGGCTGAAGGCCGAGTCTCCGGTGGGCTTGATTCTGGTGGCGGACGAGGAGAACGAGTTTGCGGCGGCGGCGCGTGAAAAGTTTGCGGGGGCGGGCGTACCGGTGCTTGACGAGGTTGGAAAACCCTTTGAGGTCGATCGTTGTGTGACGTTCTGCCGGGAGAAGTGCGGATGCCGCGGGAGCTGGAAGCTGGCGAATTTCATCGATGAAGCGGTTGCCGACATTCGGGCGCAGGTAGGCGACGGTAAAGTGGTGCTGGGGTTGTCGGGCGGCGTGGATTCGAGCGTGGTGGCGGCGTTGATTCACAAAGCGATCGGCGACAATCTCCGGTGCGTATTTGTGAACCACGGTTTGCTGCGCAAGAATGAGCCGGAAATGGTGCAGGAGATCTTTGCGCGCAATTTCCACATGAACCTCTGCTATATTGATGCGAGCGACCGTTTTCTCGATCAGCTGGCCGGGGTATCGGATCCCGAGCAGAAGCGTAAGATCATCGGCAAGATTTTCATCGATGTGTTTGCGGAAGCGGCGGCGGAGACGGGCGCGCCGTTTCTGGGGCAGGGAACGATTTATCCGGATATTCTCGAAAGTATTCCCTTTGACGGGGATCCGGCGGGTGTGATCAAGAGCCACCACAATGTGGGAGGGCTGCCGAAGGAGCTTCATTTCCAGCTGGTGGAGCCGCTGGAGCGTCTTTTCAAGGACGAGGTGCGTCAGGTGGGGCGGATGCTCGGACTGCCATCGGAACTGATTGATCGACATCCATTTCCGGGGCCGTCGCTGGGGGTTCGTCATGTGGGGGCGATTGCGCGGCCGACGCTGGAGATGTTGCGCGAGGCAGATCACATTGTGACGGAGGAACTTCGTCGTGCCGGCTGGTACCACAAGACGTGGCAGACATTTGCGATTTTCGTACCGGTGAAGACGGTGGGGATGCGGGACGGCAAGCGCACGTATGACAATGTGATTGCGATTCGTTCGGTGAACAGTGTGGATGCGGTGACCGCGGAAGTGGTGGAGCTGCCGTGGGAGTTGCTCTTCAGGATGGCGGACCGGATTGTGAAGGAGGTGCGCGGCATCAACCGGGTGGTGTACGATATCACTGCGAAGCCGCCGGGCACGATCGAGTGGGAGTGAGCGGCGTGGTGACGTCGGGATTGTCCCGGAGCCGGAAAGGCGGCAGCTTTTGCGGTTCCGGGATTTTTGTATATGCGTAAAAATATTTGCAGCGTTTCGGGCGTTAATCTGGCCTGAGGGATGGGAATTTTTTCAAACGGGGCATCATGTTGGAAACAAGGCATAACTTCACTCTGATCGAAGTGGTGGTGGCGCTGGTTATCATCATGATGGCCACGGGTCTGGCGGTGAGTGCGTTTCGAGGGGAGTCGCCGTCGATGAAGATGGAGCGTGCCGGTACGGAATTTGCCGCGTTCTGTGCGACGACGCGTTTTCGGGCTGCGGAGGATGGAGTTGAGTGGGTAATCAGTTATGACCCGCTGGACAAATGTTTTACGGCGAGGCGCGCACCGGGGCAGGCTGACGCCGGGACCGGGGATGATGATACCGGCGATGACGGAGAAGCCTGGGAGTGGAACGAACTTCCCGCGGAGCAGAAGTATACGTTGCCGGAGGGATTTGTCTTTTCCACACCGAGCATGGTGGAGGAGGAACTTTTTGACGGGGAGACGCTGGAGATATTCCGTTTTTTCGCGGATGGTGGAGCGTCGGGTGGGTACCGGTTGATTTTCCGTTGTGGAGAACTGGAGCGGGTGTTTGAGATATCGCGATTGACGGGGCGTCTGCTGACGGTGGACACGGAACAGGAAGCTGATACGGAGATAGTGATATGAGATCAGGAGGCCGTATTGCGGGTTGGTTCACGTTGGTTGAGGTGGTGATTGCCATTGCGATACTGGGACTATGCCTTGGTGGTTTGCTTCAGTTGTTGTCGGCGGGTCAGTTGACGCTGGCGCGTGGCATGGACAAGTGGCATTACATGCACATGCTGACGCAGGCGGCGGAATATCTGATGCTGCAGAGCGAGGAAGAGTTGGAGGTTCCGGACGAATTTTTTCCCTACGATGGGTACACGGTGGTCTGTGAGCTTGATGATATCGAGGATATTCCCGAAGATTACAATAATCTTGACAGCCAGTTACCGTTGAAGGCGTACAGCATTGAATTGATTCGCGAATCCGACCGCAAGGTGGTGGAATCGGTAATAATCGACCGGATATGTTTTGATTACGAGGTGGATGAGGAGGCTTCAGGAACGGATAACCAGTGATATTCGAAGGGGAACGGCGAGATCAGAGGAAAGGTTGATCGGCGGAAAGGAATGGTTATGTTGGCAGGATGATGTTGTTGGCCGGAGGCTGGGGGAATGATGGGGAGTTTCCGGAAGCGGGCATTGGTTTTTCGGGTATTTTTTGAGGTTATCGAGCGTAAGGCGAAGAGGTGGATGCGGGAGTGGTTCCCGGCCTCTTTTTGACTTGTAAAAAAAAAAGTAAAAAAGCGAAGAGATGGACACGGGAGTCTTTGCCAAGCTTTCTTCAAGAAAGCGTCGATCAAGGCGAGAGGCGCCGAGAGGCGCC
>CAKUKT010000182.1 GCA_934663655.1 uncultured Victivallaceae bacterium | reverse complement strand
CTGCATAACTTTGTCGCCGACGGAAAACCTGCCGCCGAAAAGCCTGCGCCCGTCAAGTCCGGCATGGTTCCCCGTTGTTTTTGCCAAAAAACCGTGTATAATCAGGACAGAACAAACCGGAAAGGAGGTCAGCCCTGTGGCGATGCTCTATACGCTTGACCTGGCCGGGCTGATGGACGGCCAGTGGCGGCAGGCGCTGCCGCTGCTCTCTGCGCCGCGCCGTGAGCGCGCGCTCCGCTGCCGGCTGGACGCCGATAGCGCCCGCCTGACCGGCGCGGGGCTGCTGCTGTGCAGCCGCATGCTGCCGAGCCGGGAGGTGCTGAACGGCGTCAACTGGCAGCTGCTGGTCCTCTTTATCGCGCTGTTTGTGGTGACGGGAGCCTTCGTCAACCAGGGACTCGGCGATGCCATGCTCGGCCATCTGGACGCCTGGGGCGTCGATCTCGACAATCCGCTTCAGTTGGCGGCGATCACCGCCTTCATGAGCAATGCGATCAACAATTCCGCAACGGTAATGTTGCTGGTCAAGGTCGTTGACCTCTCCTCGCCGCTCAACTGCTGTGCGCTGGCGCTGGCCAACGCGTTCGCCGGCAACCTGCTCAACGACGGCAGCCTGGCGAACATCATCGCGGCGCAGTGCGCGGAGAATTTCAACCTGAAAATCGGCTTTTTTAACTTCCTCAAATACGGTGCTCCAACCGCGTTGATTTCGCTGCTGATCCTGTTCGGCTGGCTGCTGCTGTGCACGGCCTTTACAGCTTGAAAAACAATCAAAGTCGATATATATTATTGTTTCGTCAGCGAAATTGAGTGAATCCCGTGCAAATCGGGAGCTGTCGCGCAACTGTGAACCGGATACCTCCGGTGAAGCCAGATCCTCGTTTCGCGCCGACCGGCGGAATTGTCCACTGCCGGACGGATAACGGTGTTTCCGGAGAGAGAAAAGGAGCGCGTATCCGGAAACTCCGAGTCAATAGTGCGCGTAACACTGAAAGAAAAAAATGAAAAACTCTCTCTCCTTCTCCCGCAAGATCTTCACCCTGATCGAACTCCTCGTTGTGATCGCGATCATCGCCATTCTCGCCGCCATGCTGATGCCGGCGCTCTCCCAGGCCCGGGAACGCGGCAAAAGCGCGAGCTGTATCAACAACCTCCGCCAGCTCGGCTTGATGATGGCGCAGTACACCGACTCCTACAACGGCTGGTTCTGCACCAACTACGCCGCCAACGGCGACCGATGGGACGCTCCCGACGGCTGGGGAACCGGCGATACGGGGATACTGGCGCAGGGGGTCGGCGGAGCGGACGGCAAGCAGAGCCGCACCTATCGCTGTCCATCGCTCTCCGGTCTTTTCAACAGCAGCTACGTGAACACCGAAAACAGCGGTTACGGCTACAATGAATTTCTCGGCGCGGAGTTGTACTACAACGACTACCCCGGCGTGAAGACCTCACAGTTGCTCAATCCATCGCGAACCGTACTGATTGCCGATGCCGGTTACGCCAGTTCCGACGGCAAGCCGGAAGCGACTACCACCCTGCGCGCTCCGGAAAACCGTCGTCCTTCCGATCCCGATGTCCGCAGCGGCGGCACCGCCGCCTTCCGACATCTGTTGCGGGCGGCGGTCGTATTCACCGACGGTCACGCCGACAGTACCAATACCGCCTATACCTCCGGAGTCGGCGGCACCGCCTACAACCGGGCGCCGGACGGCAAGAACTTCGGATTTCTGAGCGAGGACAATGAGTGGTATGATCCGGCGTACCGTTAAGCTGACGGCAGTACTGCTGACGGCGACCGCAGCCACGGCGGCGGTTTTCGCAAGCGGAGTGGTCTCGCTCTCTCCGGCCGTAACTGAAACCATCTGCGCCATCGGCGGTGAAAAACTGCTCTGCGGACGTTCCACCGCCTGCGATTATCCGGAAAGCGTAAAAGAGATTCCGGCGGCGGGCGAACTCGGGAAACCCAATGTCGAAGCGGTGCTGCTGCTTCACCCCGATCTGGTGGTCAGCGACACCGCCTACCCGCGGCAGAACTGGGAGCTGCTGAAATCCTCCGGAGTGCAGACGCTTATTCTGGACAGCAAAACCCTCGAGGACTACCCGCGCAACGTCGCGGAACTCGGCCGACGGCTCAAACTTGAAGCCGGAGCGAAAACCGAGATCGACCGTTTCCGCCGACGCCTGGAGGAACTGCAGCGCATCCGGCCGGAAAATCCACCCTCGGTGCTGGTGCTCTTCTCCATCAACCCGCTGATCACCTGCGGCAAATCTTCCTTTGTGAGCCGGATCGTCGCTGTTTCCGGAGGCCGGAACCTCGGCGACGATTTCGGCGACGATTACTTCGCGCTGTCAGCCGAACAGCTGGCGCTCTCCCCGCCGGACGTCGTGGTGCTGACCGGCATGGAAGGCGGAAGCGAAACTCTGCGCGACGTGCCCGGAGCCGCGAGCTGGCCGGCGGTGAAAAACCGGCGCATCATCTCCGATATCTCACCGGATGAGCTCTGCCGACTCGGACCGCGTACCCCCGACGGTGCGGCGGCGCTGCAACGCGCCCTCTTTCCGGAAAAAATTCCCGCCTCCGACGCTTCTGAATAACGGAGACGGGAAATCATCACCGGTGAACCAGTAGCCCTGACGGTTACTTTTCTGGCAATTTCCACATTTCGGTGATGATGCGCGGAATCCGGGTATTGTCGATCACGCCGTTGAACCGTTCAGCACCGGCGCCGACCGCGAAGAGCGGCAGCACCTCTCCGGTGTGGGAGACCTGCATGTAAACGACATGGGGGTTTTCCGGATCGGCGAAATTACGGATTGCCGACACCGCCCCGGTCTCGTGGTCGCCGGTGACCAGAATCAGCGTATCGGGATGTTCCAGAGCGAAGTCGAGCGCCACCCGCAGCACCCGGTTCACCGAATTGACTCCGCAGACAGTGGCGTCCGGAATATTGGAATGCCCGCCTTTGTCGGGGAGAAATTCCTCCACCATCAGGAAAAAACCTTTCGGGTTGGCAGCGAGCCGGCGAATCGCCTCGCGGGTGATTTCGGCGAGCAGCCGGTCATCCGGAGCACCGAATTTGAAAAACCCGATCACCTTTGCCGACTCGGCCGCCCGGAATTGATCAATGCCGTCGGCGACGGCAACGCCGCCTTCCTGCATCTCCTTGAGCAGATTGCGGCCGTCTCCGCGTTTGCCGCCGTCGGCTTCCGGGAGAAACGGTTCCGGAGAAGCCCCCGCGAAAATTTCGTACCCGGACCCGGCGATATCCTCGGCAATGCCGGTGAAGTCACTGCGCTGCCGGCGATGGGCGACAAATCCCCCCGGAGTGGCCCCGGTGATCCCATCGGAGGTGATCAATCCGACGGCCCGTCCGGTTTCATGCGCCCGTTCGGCAACGGAACGCAGCACTTCGCCCTCCGGAGAAACGCCGACCATGCCGTTATTGGTTTTAAATCCGCTGGCGAGTGCGGTGGCGGAAGCCGCCGAATCGGTGACTTCACTGTTGGCGGAGTGAGTGCTTACCAGCGCCTGTACCGGCAGCTGTTCCATCGGCAGCTGCCCGATGGCTCCGTACAACTTCAATGAGGCGAAATTCTGGGCGCCGCGCCCCATACCGTCGCCGATGATGAAAATGATGTTGCGCGGGATTCCGTCGACGGGAAGCGCCGCGATCTTTTCCCCATCCAGCCGGGGTTCGGGTTCATATTCGAAAGAGCAGGTCCGGTCCGGCAACAGCGGCTTCAGCAGCCGTTCGCCGCCGACCGTCGCACCGACGATCATCCACGGAGCTGAACCGCCGACAAATTCCACCTTTTTCAGCGGACGCGGCAACGAAAATCCGGAGACGAAAAGCGAAACCTGGGTATTGCCGTTGTACGCGCTCCACCCTCGCACCGCGTTTTTCCGGCTGGCGGAACTCCGCCATGACTCCACATCCTGGCCGAAAACGATCTGATGAACGGCCACCGAATCATCATCAAAGGTCAGTTTGAGTGTACCCGGCTCCCCCTTGTCTGCCGCGGCGTGCAGCAGATAGAGCCGTTTTCCGGAGACAGGTTCCGGAAGTTCCAGCACCGCCGAGCCGGGAAGATGGGGCAGCGTCCCGCCGCCGAGCACCACCGCCGAACGTCCGCCGGAAGCCGCATCGCCGGGAATGAAAAAATCAACGCCGCACACCCGGAGCACTCCGGTGGAGATGCAGCTGAGGTCGTCACTTCCGGCATCGATCCAGCCGCCTCGGCCGTCTCCGGGCGTATCGTCGGCCAACGCCGCCGTCGCCGCCGGGCGCAGGTCCAGGGTGGTGAATTCCGCCGCCGTCAATGCCGACAACAGCAGCAGTACCGATATTCCAGTCATAAATCGCTTCATAAAAACCTCTTCTTCGTTAATGCCGGGGCATGACTCTACCCCCGGCGACAATCATCCTTGTTTCTCCGCGTTGTCGGAGGAGTTCTGCTCCTGATCGCTCTTCTTTTCGGCGATCTTTTCCGCCGAAGCCATCAATTCGCGGCTCTCGTCGGCCAGCTCCTGCTTCGCCTTTTTGAATTCATAGGAGGCCCGTCCCATCGCCCGGGCCAGTTCAGGAATACGCTTGGCGCCGAAAACCAGCAGCACAAAGAGTACAATCAGCAGAAGTTCAGTAAAACCCAACGACATGATCAAACCTCCCGAGAAATATTCACATCCATGCTTCCGGAACGGAAACCATCAAGATCAAGAGCAACAAAATCAAAACCGAGCCGATGAAGTTCTTCACACAGTTCAATCCGGCGCGCGACAGCGGCCGCCAAAAACTCCGGCGGCACTTCAATCCGGGCCGTCGCTCCGTGCACCCGGAGCCGGAATGTTTCCGCCGCCGGCAGCACTCTCCGGATCGCCTCCTCTCCGGCGGCGACCCGGTCAATCAATTCCCGGCTCAGATGCGTACCATATTCAAAGCGGGTGGCCAGGCAGGGCGCGGCGGGAACCGTCGCACATTTCAGCCCGAGTTCCGCCGCCATCGCCCGGATCCCGGCTTTGGTCATTGCGGTTTCAGCCAGCGGCGAGACCACCCCCAGTTCCCGCAGCGCCCGCAACCCCGGCCGGTATTCCCGGAGGTCGTCGGCATTGGTTCCGTCCAGCAGCAGGGGGATTCCGGAAGCGTCGGCAGCCTGACGGAACTGCTGAAAAAAGTGACGTTTGCAGTGGTAACAACGGTCGGGAGGATTGCCGGCAACCCCGGGAATCCTCAGCGGGTCGCACTCGAAGATCCGAAGTTCCACACCGGCCCCGGCGGCGGCATTCCGCGCCTGTTCGAGCTCCTCCGTCCGCTGAAAGAGCGAATGCATCGTCATGGCAACCAACCGGAACTCCCGTTTCAACCGGATTCGGCGCAGCACTTCGAGCAGCACCGAACTGTCGACTCCACCGGAGAAAGCGAGCGCCGCCCCGGAACCGATCCGTTCCAGCAGAAAATTTTCCAATTTCCGGATATCACTCATTTCCCCGCCCGCTTATCCCTGGCTGTCTCCTATACAATTTATCCCCGTTTCGGCCCTTAAGCCAGCCGGTACAGAAAAAAATAACCAAATATTAATATTTCCGGCTTTGGTCACCGTCGTTCCCCCCTCGCAACCGCGGCGCCAACCCGCCGGACAATCAGTTCACCGGATCCATCGGGAAAGCAGCCACGAATCTCTCCGGATCCTCAAGAAGCGCATGAACTGCCTGCAATGCCGCACCGCGGGCGAAATCAAC
>CAKUKT010000181.1 GCA_934663655.1 uncultured Victivallaceae bacterium | reverse complement strand
CGGATCCCCGGAAATCAGGGGATTGATCTCCTCCCAGGCGGAGATGCGGTGGTTCCAAAAGGCGGAATACCAGGCGGCGTTGAGTTTTTCAAGGGTTCCGTAACGTTCCCGCAACCACAG
The DNA here is from genome assembly GCA_934663655.1 of uncultured Victivallaceae bacterium. Lineage (GTDB taxonomy): Bacteria > Verrucomicrobiota > Lentisphaeria > Victivallales > Victivallaceae > UBA1784. Next base: position 5,640 of record CAKUKT010000181.1, on the reverse strand, counting down.
TTGAAATTTCCGGCGGCAGAGTTCGCAGAAACACTCACCGTTGTATTCGTTGGAGAGATGCCATGCGCCAAGAGCGGGATGGGAACCGTAACGTTTCGCAAGAAGCCGGTCGATCCGGGCAACCTTTTCCCGGTATACCGGCGAACTCCAGCAATGGTTGTGGCGCCCCCGGTAATCGGCGCGGTGGCCACGCTCATCAACCCGGCGGATCTCCGGAGAACTCAGCGCCAGCCACGCCGGCATCGCTCCGCTCGGAGTCGCAAGCATCGCCCGAAAATCGTGCTCGGCCAGACGATCCATGATCCGGTCAAGCCAGTCGAAGCAAAATTCTCCATCGGCGGGTTCCAGCGCACTCCAGCTGAAAATTCCAATCGAAAAGGTGTTGCAGCCGGATTCCTCCATCAGCCGGAAGTCGGCATCAATGATCCCCGGACGATCCAGCCACTGGTCCGGATTGTAATCGCCGCCGTGAAGAATAACCGGATAATTTTTTATCAACGGGGGAAATTTTTTCATCGTTTTTCCTTATAACTTCAGGAGGGTTTGCGTTGTCACTCCGCTAATGATAACCGCATTTGCCGCCTTTGTCAAGCCGCTGCGGAAAAAAACCATTAATCATGCGGATCCGGAAAACGGGTCGCGCCTCGTCGAGCTTTTTCACAATAAACCACCGCCGCCGTCTTGAATAATCGCCTATCCGGAGATACTTTTATAATATGGTGCGGGATATCGGCTTTCTGTCGATCGTCCGGCGGCCCCGCCCCGGAGCGAAGGAAAGATCCGGAGAAACCCCCGAACCTTGCGAAGATCATGGAAACAGTACCAAAATCGTTGCGTCTGCACATCGCTTTTTTCGGACGTACCAACGTCGGGAAATCGACATTTCTGAATCTGATTTCCGGACAGGAGGTCGCGATCACCTCGCCGCTGCCCGGCACCACCACCGACGTCGTGGAAAAAGTAATGGAACTGCTGCCGCTGGGTCCCGTGGTTCTGCTCGACACCGCCGGCATTGACGATACCACCGAACTGGGTTCTCTGCGCATCCGCAAAACGCTTCAGGTTTTCAACCGGGCCGATGTGGTGGTGGTTATCTGCGAAGCCGGGCTCTGGGGAGAGCCGGAGGAATCCATCCTGGCCGAAGCGCGGAACCGGAAACTGCCGGTGATCGCCGTCGTGAACAAATGCGATCTCAACGCGCCCGATCCGGATTTCATCGCCCGGCTCCGCGACGCTGGCGTTGCCGCGGTAATGACGGCGGATTGTTCCTCGTCCGGTCGCCGTGACGATGTCGTGGCCGATTTCAAACGGGCGCTGATCGATTGCGCTCCGGAGGATTTCCTCGAATCTCCGCCGCTGGTCGGCGATCTGCTTCCCCCCGGTGGGCTCGCGGCGCTGATCGTGCCGATTGATTCGCAGGCGCCGAAAGGCCGGTTGATTCTGCCGCAGGTACAGACGATCCGGGACGCCCTCGACAACGGGGCGGCGGCGGCGATGGTCCGGGAACGGGAATATCCAAAGTTTCTCGCCAGACTCAAAACTCCTCCCGATCTCGTTGTCTGCGACTCTCAGGTCGTCGACCGGATGGTCGCGGAAACCCCTCCCGGGGTGACCTCGACCACCTTTTCGATACTCTTTTCACGCCTCAAGGGGGACATGGAACTGATGGCGCGCGGCTGCGCCGTGATCGACCGGCTGGTTGACGGCGATAAAATTCTGATCGCCGAAGCCTGTTCCCACCACGCCGCCGACGATGACATCGGCCGGGTCAAGATCCCCCGCTGGCTGCGTCGGTATACCGGCGCGGAACTCCAGGTGGAGGTCTGTGCCGGACGCGATTATCCTGACAATCTTTCGGAGTTCCGGCTGGTGATCCACTGCGGAGGATGCATGTTCACCCGCCGGGAAATCCTCTCCCGGCTTCAGGTGGCGGCAAAGGCCGGAGTGCCGGTCACCAACTACGGGATGTGTATCTCTTTCGTACAGGGGGTGCTTGAACGGGTCTTGTCACCATTCCCGTCGGCGCTGCAGGCATTCCGCGACGCCCGCGGCGACGCGGGGGAACGGAGAGGAAAAACCACGGCAGGAGGAAAAGCATGATCAAGGAAAAAAGCACTTTTGTTCTGATAATCGCCAATCGCCGGACTTTTCCCCAGCAGCTTACCGCGGAGGCGGAGGAGAAACTCCGCCGGATACTCTCCGACGCCGGAATCGAACTCTTTTCCGGCCGGGGGTTTGTCGTCTCCTCGACGCTGGATGGTCGGGAACTCAACGCCGAACTGCGTCGTCACCGCGAAGATTTCTCCGGGGTGATCGTTTCATTTCCGAACTTCGGCGATGAATCCGGAGTTCTCGAAGCGGTGCGCAATTTGAACCTTCCGATTCTTCTCCATGCCTTTCCGGATGAATTTACCCGGATGGGGGCCGGAAGCCGCCGGGACGCCTTCTGCGGCAAAATCGCGGCGGCAAGTCTGCTGTTCCAGGCGCAAGTTAAATTCACGCCGATGGTTCCGCACACCTGCGAGCCCGACTCTCCGGAATTTTCAGCGGCTCTGGAAAGCTTCATCACGGTATGCCGGATCGTGAAGGGTCTGGGCCATCTCCGGGTCGGTACGATCGGCGCCCGTTGTACGCCGTTTAAATCGGTGCGTTTTGACGAAGCGGCGTTCGAAAAGTACGGTATTTCATCCGAGGCATTCGATCTGTCGATGCTCTTTGCGCTGGTTCGTTCGGTTTCTCCGGAATCGTCGGAATTTCTCAAGACCCGCGAGGAGCTGCTGGCGATCTCCGAATGGAGCTGCGTTCCGGAGGAGAATATTCAGACCCTGGTGAAGATCGCCTGCGCGCTCGACCGGATTATCTCCGAAAATCACCTCGACGCAATCTCCCTGCGCTGCTGGGATGAATTTGAAAAGGAGTTCAATGTCGCGCCCTGTGTAATTCTCGCGCTGCTCAACCATCGCGGGATCACCGCCAACTGCGAGGCGGACACGGTGAACGCAATTGCCATGCATGCCCTGCGTCTGGCACTGCAACAGCCGGTCACCTGTCTGGACTGGAACAACAACTGGAGTGCCGACGCCAACTCCTGTGTGCTTTTCCATTGCGGTCCGGTGGCCGATGAACTGCTCGAAACCCCCGGAAAAATGGTGGAACACCTGCTGCTCAACGGTGTTCACGGCAGCAGTCAGGGCTGGCTGCGCGCCGGCAACGTCACCTGCTGCGGCGGAATGACTCGGAACGGCGAATTGCGTTTCTATACCGCTTCCGGACGGGTGACCGACGACCGGTTGCCGGAGAATTTCTTCGGCGCCGGTGGCGTCGTCAGATTCGACGACCTTGAATCCCTCATCAAACTGGTGACCGGCAACGGTTTTTCCCATCACGTCGCGCTCGGCTTCGGCGACTGCACCGAAGTGCTGCGCGAAGCGCTCGGAAAATACCTCGGCTGCCGGATGATCGATCAATAACGGCCTCTGCCGTCGCGCAGCGGTTCCGACGCGCGGTGCGGCAACTGAAAAAAAGGATTTTATGCTTTCACTTCATCAACTGGCGGCCGGGTTGTCGGCATTCGGTTTTGTGCTTGCCGTCGCGGCGGCGGAAATCGACGACGGAGACCGCCTCCGCCGGGAGGCGCTGGATGGCAACGCGGAGGCGCAGTTTGCCCTCGGCGGAGAATTTTTTTCCGGCACCAACCGGCCGGGAAACCTTGAACTGGCGCTTTACTGGTTCCGCCGGGCGGCGGAGCAGAACCATCCGGGAGCCCAGTATAATCTCGGCATCTGCCTGCTCAACGGATGGGGGGTGACCCGGAATCCCGCCGCCGCCGCGCATTGGCTCAACCGCGCTGCGGAAGCGGGAATGCCGGCGGCGGCGCTGGCGGCGGCGGAACTTCGCGGTTCCGGCTATCCCGGCGGAGAGGATAATTCCGTGAACTACCCCGGAATCCCGCCCGATCCCGCCGGTGAACTCGCGGAATTGCGCCGTCTGACCCAAACCGGTTATCCTCCTGCCCGTAAACGGCTGATCCGCAAACTGCTCGAAGATTCTTCCGGGGCGGGAGCCGTGGAAGCAAGAAATCTGCTCTCCGCTGCAACTGCCGCCACCGATGCTGACCCGGAACTGCTGGTCTGGTACGCCGATATGCTTTTGTCCGGAACCGGCGGAGCCTCCGATGCCGAAGGAGCGATTTTATTGCTGGAGCGGGCGATGAAACTTGGTTCAGCCGAAGCGACGGGAAAACTCGGCCGGGCCTGCGAATTCGGCCTGGGCATCGCCCCGGATCCTGTGCGCGGATTTGAATTGATCCGCGCCGCCGCCGAGGCCGGAGACCCCGTTTCTCTGGTCAGACTCGGCCGCCACCGGCTGCTCGGCGAAATGACTCCGCACGATCCGGCCGGAGCACTCGATTGTTTTCGACGGGCGGAGGCGGCCGGTGCGCCGGAGGCGATAACTGCGCTTGGAGACTGTTTCCGTTCCGGCATCGGCGTTCCGGCCGATCCCGGGGAGGCATTCCGCTGTTATGAGCGCGCAGCAAAACTCGGCGACAACGCCGCCCGGTTCAAACTCGGCCTCTGCTGCCTCGAAGGAACCGGCGTCGATCCCGATCCTGCAACCGCGAATTTCTGGTTCAAGGCGGCCGCAGCCGAAGGACACGTCGAAGCGATGCGCGAACTCGGAGTCTCCATGCTCTCGGGGCGCGGCATCGAACGTGATCAGGAGACGGGCGTCGCCCTGCTGCGCCGCGCCGCCGCCGCCGGAGACAGCGAGGCGGGAACCATTCTTTTCAACCAGAGCAGTGACAAATGAAACCAAACTGTTTTCCAATTGAAGATCTTTATATCATCATTGCGGCCGCGGGTTCCTCGCAGCGCTACCGCCGGGGCGACAAACTGATGGAAATGCTCGACGGCATACCGCTCTTTCTGCACAGCATCCGCGCCTTCCTGCCGCTGGCAGACCCCTCCCGGATCGTGGTGGCGGTCGCCTCCGGCCGTCTTGAGGATTTCCGGCGCCGAGCCGCGGAATATCTGCCGCCGACCGCCCGGCTGCGATGGATTGCCGGCGGAGCCACCCGCAGCGAAACCGTTCGGCGGGCACTGGCGGAACTGCCTGGCGACAAGGGATTCGTCGCCATTCACGATGCGGCGCGTCCACTCGCAGACGCCGATCTTCTGCTCCGGGTGCTCGCCGCCGCCCGCGAATGCGGCGGCGCCCTGCCGGGACGCCGGGTCACCGACAGCATCAAAATCGTTGACGAACATGGGATGATCGTCGAAGCGGTGGATCGTTCGTTGCTCTGGCGGGCGGAGACACCGCAGATTTTCGATCTGGAGAAATTGCGACGCGCCTATTTGCGACCGGGAGAGGCCACCGACGATGCGGAGATCATGCGCCGTTCGGGATGGAAAGTGAAAATGGTCGAAGCCGCCGCTCCGAACCCGAAGCTCACCACTCCGGAAGAGCTCGAGGAGATTCGGCTGCTTTTGCACCAACGGCGGCGCAGCGCGGCGGAAAATTGAATTCCGGGGCTAAACTACGGGACCTTATTTCATGGAACTATACAAAAACATTGAAGTCAGACATTTTGCCAACGGGATGCGGCTGTATGTGTTGCCGCGTCCGGGATGTTCGCTGGAA
>CAKUKT010000180.1 GCA_934663655.1 uncultured Victivallaceae bacterium | reverse complement strand
GCCAGGCCAGAGTCGCCGCCGCCGCCAGCATCACCAGCGCCGCCAGCGCCGAAGGCAGCCGCAACGCGAGTTCCGCCCGGACCGTCAGGGGATCGCCATCGAGACCGAACCAGGCCCCGAACGGCAGACAACACCAGTAGTGACCGATCGGTTTCTCAAAAGGCACCCCGAAATCCACCTGCATGTCCAGATAATTGCCGCTTTGCAGCATTTTCCGGACAATCAACGCCGTCCGCCCCTCCTGAGCGGCATAGATGCCATCCCTGGAAATGCCGGTAAAAATGATCACCACGGCGAATAACGCAGCGGCGATCACACCACCGTTGGCAGCGAAAAATTGATTTATCCCGCTGCGGCACATCGGTTATTTAAATTTCAGCACGCTCGGATCATACCCTTCCGGGGCCTGGTAGCCGAGCAGTTCGATACAGGTGGCTCCCAGCGAACTGATTCCCAGTCCTTCGCGCAATTCCGGCAGATATTCGCCCTTCGACTCCGGATCGTAGATGATGCACGGAACCGGATTGAGCGAATGGCTGGTTTTGCGCGCCGGCCGACCGTCGGCGTCACAACGCAGCGAACCATCCTTCTTGTGTTCGTACATATCATCGGCATTGCCGTGGTCGGCGGAAATCACCAGCACTCCTCCGGCGGCTTCCACCGCCTCCTTGATCCTGCCGAGGCAGAGATCCAGCGCGCCCATCGCCACCAGCACCGCCTCCATCACTCCGGTATGTCCGACCATATCCCCGTTGGGGAAGTTCAGCCGGATCATCTGATATTTACCGGAAGCGATCGCCTCGGTCACCACATCGGTGATCTCCGCACACTTCATCCACGGCCGCTGCTCGAAGGGCACGATATCCGAACGGATCTCCACATACTCGTCGAGTACTTCGTCAAATTTGCCCGAACGATTCCCGTTGAAGAAATAGGTCACATGTCCGAACTTCTGGGTTTCACTGACCGCCAGCTGATGAACTCCGCTCGCACAGAGATATTCATCCATCGTCCGGTCGATTTCCGGAGGATTCACCAGAAAACGTTTCGGTACGTGCAGATCGCCGTCATACTCCATCATGCCGGCATACAACACCTCCGGCCGGCGTCCCCGGTCGAATTTGTCAAACTCATCCCCGGACTCAAAAGCAGCACTGATCTCCAGCCCGCGATCGCCGCGGAAATTGAAGAAGATCACCGAATCATGATCCTCGATCGGACCGACCGGAGTCGCGCCGTCGTCGGAGATCACAAAGGCCGGCAGATCCTGATCGATCGCTCCGGTACGTTCGCGAAGTTTTTCGATCGCGGTGTGCGCATCCGAGAAGAACTCCCCGCTGCCGTGCACATGGGTCTCCCAGCCACGGCGCACCATATCCCAGTTGGCGCCGTAACGATCCATCGTGATCGTCATCCGGCCGCCGCCGGAGGCGATCCGGAAATCCGCGCCCCGCCGGTTGAAATCGGCGAGAAATTCCTCAAAAGGATCGATATATTCCAGCGCCGACGTCTCCGGCACATCCCGCCCGTCGAGCAGCACATGCACGCGAATACGGCGAATCCCCGCCTCGAAAGCCCGGGAAATCATCGCCCGCAGATGGGAGATGTTGCTGTGCACATTGCCGTCGGAAAAAAGCCCGAGAAAGTGAAGTGTGGAATGATGCGCAAGCACATTATCCACCAGTTCTTTCCAGACCTCACCGGAGAAAAGCTTGCCGGAGACGACCGCCTCCTCGACCAGTTTGGCTCCCTGCGAAAACACCCGGCCGCAGCCGATCGCGTTATGACCGACCTCGCTGTTGCCCATATCGGCATCCGAAGGCATGCCGACCGCAGTGCCGTGAGCTTTGAGCCGGGTATGGGGCGCGGTGGCGAGCAGTTCGTCGAGCACCGGCGTATTCGCCTGCGCCACCGCGTCGCCGTCGGGATATTTACCAAAGCCTACCCCGTCAAGAATCGCCAGCACCACCGGACCGCGCCGGGGAGTGAAATTCGGATTTTTCTTAAGTGGACCAACCATGATTATTCAGCACCTTTCATGTGTAATTTCGCCGGAAACAATCTTCCGCAGCGCTCCGGACGCCTCAGTTACGGTGTCCCTCGACTCCGGCGGCGAGAACTCCGCGTTTGCTCGCAGCGCAGAAATCGAGAAATTCCTTCACCTCCGGAATCGGCGGCAGCTCCTCCCGGATACGGGCGAGAGCATTCACCGGCGCCAGTCCGCTGCGGTAGTAGATCCGGTGGATATGTTTGATAACCTCGATCGTCTCGGCGGGGAAACCGGCACGCTGCAGTCCGATCTTGTTGATCATCTTGACGCCGCCGTTGCGCCCCTCGGCCATCATGAAGGGGGGGATGTCCTTGCTGAACACCGATCCGCCCGAGAGAATCGCGAAACGACCGATCCGGCAGAACTGATGTACACCGACCAGTCCCGAAAGCAGCGCATTATCGAAAACCTCGCAATACCCGGCGGTACCGGCATAGCCGATGTAGAGTACGTTGTTGCCGACCCGGCAGTTGTGAGCGACATGGCTGCAGTTCATGAACATGTTGTGGTCGCCGATCCGGGTTTCGGTCTCCGGCTTGGTGCCGGTGTGAATCGCACAGCCTTCGCGGAAGACATTTCCGTTGCCGATGCGCAGGTAGGTGACCGCGCCGGGTTCCACCGCGTGATCCTGGGCCGGCTGACCGAGCGCGGCGAAGGGGTGGATGACGTTGTTCTCGCCGAGCGTGGTGTAGCCGTCAATGTTGCAGTGACCGATCAACCGGGTACCCCCGCCGATCCGGACATGAGGACCGACATAACAGAAGGGACCGACTTCGACGCTGTCGTCAAGCACCGCGCCTTCGGCGACTACACTGGAGGGATGAATTTTAGCCATTGTGTTTCACCATGATTCAATGCAATTGTTAACGGATATACCGCTGTGCCGGAAATGTTATTAATATACCCTGCGAAGTGGCGCGCGGCAAGTGATAAATCATCCGTTTTGGTGATTTGTCGCCGCCGGCGCTTGCACCGGAGCCGGAAGCGTGCTATTTTTAACGGTTGTAAACAACCGTGACGGCATCACGGATGAGCCGGATACCGCTGTAATGGTTGCCATCTTATGGAGTAATGGGAAAAATGATTTACGATTCTCTGAAAAATTTCGCTGATTATGCCGGCATCGCCCCTGCCGCCTGGAAAGCCGTTGCCGAATTTCTGCGCACTGCCACGCCCGATATGGCAGGCGGCTGCCATGAACTCGGGAACGGGGTGCGGGCGCTGGTTCAGAAATACCACCCCCACGCCGCCGATGCCGACAAGCTGGAGATCCATCGCAACTTCGCGGACATCCAGCTGCTGCTTGCGGGTCGCGAATCGATCATCTACAGCGCCATCGACGGCCTGGACACCGTTGTCGATTACGTTCCTGCTGATGACTACGCGCTCTACCGGATGGCCGGCGCGGGAGTGCCGCTCGAACTCGTGCCCGGCAACTTCTCGGTGTTCCTCCCCGGGGAAGGACACATGCCGGGGGTCGGCTGCCCGGACTCCGACGTGGTAAAAGTCGTGGTCAAGGTGCCGGCGGAGGCTTTCGTAAAGGCTGCGAAATAGGTGATTCAACCGGAGTTCCGGAAGCATGAGAGCAAGCGTAAAATTTCCGGCCGCGGTGCTGCTGGCGACAATGCTGGCGGGGGCGGTGACGGCGGAAACGGTTCGTTTCCGTTCCGGCCGGGTGCTGAGTGCGGAATTGTCCGTCCATGCACCGGAAATCGTTCCCGGCAATGAATATACGGCGCTGGAACTGCCGACCTCCCGGGTCTACGCGGCGGTAACCGTCAAGCTGGACTCCGGGCGCAACCTCAGCATTTACGATTACCGGCTCAAGACTTTCGGCGTCACCTTCCCCTGCGTGGCTATCCGCTCCGAAGGGGGGAAGTTCAGCGATGCCGAATGGAAAATCGACCCGGCCGATCCCACCAAAAAGTACACGTTGCTCTTTATCGTCGACGGCAAACAGCTCAACCGGGGTAGCGGTGATGAAACCATGACGCTGATTTCTGCGCTTTCGGAGAATAATCCGCTGGCGGAAACCACGTTGAATTTCCGCCGTATCGGTTCCCGGGCGCTGACCCCGCCGGAATCGGTACCGGAGCGCGGCACCTTCCCGGAGGAGAAGACGAAGTGAATCTGCAGCCGGAATTTCTCCCGACCACCCGGGAGGAGATGGAGCGCTGCGGTTTCGACGAACTGGATGTGCTTCTCATCACCGGGGATTGTTATGTTGATCACCCTTCGTTCGGAGTGGCGATCATCGGTCGGTTGCTGGCTTCTCGCGGGTTCCGGGTCGGAATCATTCCCCAGCCCGACTGGCGCACCCCGGAGTCGCTCAAGGTGATGGGGGCGCCCCGCGTCGGCATCGGCGTCACCTCCGGCAATCTGGATTCGATGGTCAACATCTACACCGCCGGAAGACGGCGGCGGCGGGACGACGCCTTCAGCGAGAACGGCGCCACCGGCAACCGGCCACCGCACGCGCTGACCGTTTACGCCCAGCTGGCACGGCAGGCGTTTCCCGGAATACCGGTACTGCTCGGCGGCATTGAAGGCAGCATGCGCCGGATCGCCCATTACGACTACTGGCAGGACAAGATCCGTCCGTCGGTGCTGGTTGACGCCAAAGCGGACATTCTGATCTACGGGATGGGGGAGAAGCCGACTCCGGAGGCGTTCCGGCGCTTCGCTGCGGGAGAAACGCTCGAAAACATCCCCGGTTCGGCCCGGCTGCTCGGTGCAAAGGCGGCGGCGGCATTTGTTCCCGGCGACCGTTATATTGAACTACCCGATTACGCGGAAACTCAGCGTAATCCGGATGCGCTGATGACCGCCACCAAGCTGGTGGAGCGGGAGATGAATTCCTTCGGAGGGCGGGGGCTGATTCAGCGTTACGGCGACCGGCTGCTGGTCATCGAACCGCCGCCGGAACCATTGACGTCGGCGGAACTCGACGCGGTTCACGAACTGCCCTATGCCCGCCGGCCGCATCCGCGTTACCAGAGGCGGATTCCCGCGTTCGATGCCATCGCCGGATCGGTGCAGGCGGTGCGCGGCTGTCCCGGCGGCTGCGCCTTCTGCGGTCTGGTGATTCATCAGGGGCGTTCGGTGATGAGCAGAAGCCCGGAATCGATCAAACGTGAGATCTTGAAACTGGCGGCGACGCCGGGATTCAAAGGCACGATCAGCGATATCGGCGGGGCGGCCGGAAATCTTTTCGGGGCGTACAGCGACCGGGAATACTGCGCTAAATGTAAACGTTCGAGCTGTCTTTATCCGACCCACTGTCCGCATTTCCACTGTGACGGCAAAGAACTTGCCCAGCTGCTGCGCGAACTTCGGCGCCTTCCGGAAATCAAACATCTCTATATCAACTCCGGTATCCGGCTCGATGTCGCGCTGCGGCAGCCGGAACTGCTGCGCGAACTGGTGCTCCATCACGTCTCCGGACACCTCAAGGTTGCCCCCGAACATCTCGACCCTGGAGTGCTCCGGCTGATGCGCAAGAATCCTGCCGAGGACTTCTATCGTTTCCAGGAGGAATTCGAACGGTTGAGCCGGGAAGCGGGCAAGAAGCAGTATCTGGTTCCCCTTTTCATCTCCAACTTTCCGGGCTGTACCGCCCGGGCGATGAAAACCGTGGATGATTTTCTGAACCGCAACCACTGGAGTCTGCAACAGGTTCAGGATTATATTCCGCTGCCGATGACGATGGGGGCGGCGATGTAC
>CAKUKT010000179.1 GCA_934663655.1 uncultured Victivallaceae bacterium | reverse complement strand
CCCCGCCGCGATACCCCGATCGAAAACCTTCGTCACTGCGCCGGAACCGCATTCACCGCTTGATTTCCGTTTCTCCGCCCCTGCGCAAGAACAAAAAAAACGCCTCCTCTTTCCGAGGAGGCGGTTCGTCAGGCTTTACCGGTAGCGGGCCGCGGCGGCGGCAAAACCGGCGGCGGCATTCTCAATCACCGCTTTGTCGACACAGAACGCCGCCCGGAAATAACCGGCACAGCCGAAACCACTGCCGGGCACGACCAGCACCCGCTCCTCCAGCAGCGCATTCACGAACTCCTTGTCGTCGGGAACCGGAGACTTCGGGAAGAAATAGAACGAACCACGCGGCATCGTGTATTCGATGCCCGCCGCGTCCAGAACTCGGGCCATCGCCTCGCGCCGTTCCCGGTAGACATTGAGATCAACTTGCGAATCCATCGCCGCCAGCAGCAATTTCTGACCGATCGCCGGCGCATTCACAAACCCCAGAATCCGATTGCAGAGAATCAATCCCGCCATCAATTCGCCCGCGTCTCCCACTGACGGCGAGACGGCGATGTAGCCGATCCGTTCGCCGGCGAGCGAAAGGTTCTTGCTGCACGAACCGATCACCACGGCGTGGTCGAAAGGAGCGAACACCGAAGGAATTTCCACCCCGTCAAAGTTGAGGAACCGATACGGCTCGTCGGAAACCAGGTAGATCGCCCGATCGTACTTTTTCTCCATCGACCGCACCAGCTCCGCCAGCGCGGTGATCTCTTCCCGGCTGTAGATCTGCCCGGTCGGGTTGTTGGGGGAGTTGAGAATCACCGCCCGGGTTCGGGGCGAAAACGCCCGCTCCAGCGCCTCGATGTCCAACTCAAAACTGAAGTCCCGGCTCGCGGCCCGCACCAGCCGCCCGCCGTGGTTGGCGGCGTAGAAATCGTATTCCACAAAATAGGGCGCCGGAGTGATCACCTCGTCTCCAGGCGAAAGAATCGTATGAAACAATACATTGATCGCCCCCGCCGCACCACAGGTGACGACGATGTTCGCTCCCGGAGTAGCCACCCCCTGCTCCCGGGAAACCCGTTCGGCGATCGCTTCGCGCAGCTCCGGATAACCGGCGTTGGGCATGTAACCGATGGAAAAGGGTTCACCGGCGCGCGCCGCAATCTTACTCAGTGCTTCCTGCACCGCCTTTGGCGGCGGCAGATCGGGATTGCCGAGACTGAAGTCATAAACCTTGTCGTCGCCGTACTGCCGCCGCAACTCGATGCCGGCCTCGAACATCTTACGGATGAAGGAGCTGTTCCCAAGGTAGCCCCGCACCTCTTCGTTGATCAGATTCATAGCCCACCACTCCCACGCAACAAGCGAATAATCCGGGAAGCCAACTCTTCCGGAATTTTATAATATAACCTTTTCCCGCCCTGATTTCAATTTAAACGCGGCGTAAATTACCGTGTTCCCGCGTCCCCCGGCGAAACGGCAGCACCGCTCCCGGCTTTTCGGCCGAAGCGTTCTTCCGCTCCTCCTGCGGGTTTTCCCCTTCCCGCGCCGCCACGCTCAGGAAAAGTATCTGATCGTCCGATAGAGCGAGTCGGCCTCGCGTTTCATCTCCTCCTCCCGGTGCTGGTTGGTGGAGAACTGCATCAACTGCGGCTGTATTCTTTCGGCAGCCGGACAGATACCGCGGTCGGTCACAAAACGTCCCGACAGGCCGATCGGACCGAGTACGCGCTCGCGGACATCCGCGATCGATCCCTCCTCGTAAAGCAGTTTCCAGGCCGCGTAAACACTGCCGCCGCCATTGAACTCGATATAACGGGAGCGGAAATCCTCCCACGAGATATCATCCCGCAGCAGCCGCACCGCAAAGGTGTAGTAACTGTTGACATCCCCTTTTGGAGTCCGCTGCGGCAACAGCCAGGAACAACCGTCGATCGCCGCACGGTAATATTCGGCACTGCGCCGCCGGAGTCCGACAAACCAGTCGGCCTTCTCAACCTGGCCCAGTCCCATCGCCGCCGCCACCTCCGGCAGGCGGTAGTTCCAACCGAACAAATCATGACGGGTAAATCCCGGATTCTGAAAAATATCCCGACCGATCCGGATCTTCCCGTCCCGCGCAGTCGCGGTTTTGAATCCCTGACAGCTGAAACGCCTCACCCGGTCCGCGAGCTCTTCGTCGTCGAGCGCCACGATGCCGCCGTCTCCAATGGAGAGGTGTTTGGAGTGTTCGAAACTCCAGCTGCCGATGTGACCGATGCTGCCTCCGATCCGCCCCTGATGGGTACCGAGCACGCACTGGGCACAATCTTCAACCACGTAGAGATCATATTCCCGGGCGATTTTCATGATTTCGGTCATATCGCACACCTGACCGTAGAGATGTACCGCCATGATCGCCCGGGTGCGCGGCGTGATTTTGCGCCGGATATCCTCGGGATCAATCAGAAACGTCTCCGGATCGACATCGGCGAAAACCGGCACCGCGTTGCAGTAAAGAATCGCATTCATGCACGAAATCACCGTCAGCGGGGTCACAATCACCTCGTCGCCATATCCTACCCCCAGCGACCAGAGCGCCATATGCAACGACACCGTTCCGTTGGCGCAGGCAATGGCAAAACGACGCCCCATCCGACCGGCGAAAGCCTGCTCCAGCCGGGTATTCATCGAACCCGAGGTACCGCAGGTGAAACCTGAATCAAGAACTTCGTTGATGTAATCGCGTTCGCGATGATCATAACGCCAGGCCAGACTCCCCATTTTCACCTCCTGATTTTGACGTGACCGGCAATCAATTTTTCCGCCGCCGCGGCATCTTTGCGCCGCACGGCAGCGAGAATTTCGCGGTGAAACTGCTGACCCCGGCGTTCCAGTTCCGGATCGCGTTCCGCGCCCCCGGTAGTGCCGGCGGTCCAGAGCAGAAACGCCGCGACCTTTTCCAGCAACGCATCATGTGAAGCGGCCACCAGCGCCTGATGAAACTCCACATCGAGACGGTCATAGAGCTCGGCGTCACCGGCTTCGAGCGCTTCCTCAAGTTCTTCAACCAGCAGAGTGAGTTCAACGATATCACGCCGTTCCGCTCGTTCGGCGGCCAGCCGGGCGGCGGATTGTTCCACCGTCCGGCGAAGTTCATAAACGATTTCCAGCGGCGTATCGCGGTAATCAACCCGCCGATATCCACGCGGAGTGCAGTGGAGCGCCCCCTCCCCTTCCAGAGCCAGCAACTGCCGCCGCGCCGCACTGCGGGTCATCCCGAAACGCCCGGCGAGCGCGTTCTCAGTGATGAATATCTCTTTTCCGGCCGGAAGTTCGGCGGCAAGAAACTCCCGGACCCGACGATCCACCCCGGAAAAATCATCGTACATGACACCCCCCCGGTTCGGCCTTATGATTATTGGACAATCTGGTTACCAACATTAATATATCCCGGTTGACGGAAAATACAAACAGCAGATAATCAAAAAATTGCCGAAATTGCCGGAGTGATGTATATTTACCGGAGAGGTGAGTTGCGCCCTGGTCACGCAACCGGAACAACCGGCGACGGAACAAGGGGGATTTCAGCAACCGGATTTCAATGGAGGGATTTCGAATTGACGGAATTTGCCGCACTTCGAAGCGGGATGTCATTGGCCCCGGAACCAGACGATTTTCCCGGCACTGGAGACAGCCGCCGGATAACAGCAAAAAAGAGGAGCAATAAAATGAGAAAAAACTTTTTCCTGGGTCTGTTTCTGCTGGCCGCGGGGCTTTCCGGAGGCTGCCGTTCCGCCGCCTCAACCGCCGCGAGTCCGGCGGTGACGCCGTTCGAACTCGATCGCTACCTCGGCAGATGGTACGAAATCGCCCGGCTGCCCCACTACTTTGAACGCGATATGACCGCAGTCACCGCCGATTATTCATTGCGTCCAGATGGGAAAATCAGGGTGGTCAACTCCGGAGTGCGCGACGGCAACCCCCACTCCGCCACCGCGGTGGCGGTTCCCGGCGGGGACCCGGAAACGGGGATGCTGAGAGTGAGCTTCTTCCGCCCGTTCTATGCCGATTACCGGATAATCCATCTCGAGCCGGATTATTCCGCGGCGATCGTCACCTCCGGAACCACCGACTATCTCTGGATTCTTGCCCGCTCCCCGCAAATCTCCGCGTCACAACTGAATGACTATCTCAACCGGATCCGCAACTGGGGGTTCGATGTGGAGAAACTTGAATATCCCCAGGCCGGTTCCGAATGATTCCCGGATACCGCCGGAAATCTCCACGCCCTTCCCCCGGCAACGCTCACTTCGAACCGCCCAGGTAACGGAACCCCCGCGGCACCACCGGCCGCAGTCCAAGCCAGGGAGTGGAGATCCGGCAATGGGTGTGCAGCAACTTGCGGTAGAAGAAGAAAAGCAGCGCACAACCGATCACCGCCACCAGCAGCCAGGAAACCGGATAGGAGATCATCAGATTTTCCATTGTCGGATCACGCGGAAAAATCACCATCACCCACCAGATTCGGAATACGCACACCCCCAGCAACACCACCAGCGCGGAAATCAATGAATATCCCATTCCCCGCAGCCCGCCGCTGGAGACATCCATCAGCCCGCACAGCCAGTAGGTGGTGAAGATGATTTTCATACGCAGCAATCCCCAGGCGATCACATCTGGATCCGTAGTAAATATCGCCAGTATTTCCCTGCCGAAAAGATAGAATCCCCAGCCGAGCACGACACCACAGGTCACGGCGCAGATGAAACAGCAATACAGACTTTTGAGAATACGTTTATATTTTCTGCCGCCGAGATTCTGCGCCACAAAAGAGATCGCCGTCTGATGAAACGCAAACGAGCCGACGTACACAATGCCCTCGAAACCGAGCACCGCCGTCGTGCCGGCCATTGCGAGCGGGCCGAAGGAGTTTATCGACGACTGGATCGTCATGTTGGAAAGCGCAAAACAGGAACTCTGAATCCCGGCGGGAATACCGATTTTAAGAATTTCACGAAAAATTTTTGAATTGAATTTCAACTGTTTGAGGTCCAACCGGTAGGATTTATCCGTCAACAGCAGCGTCCGGACAATCAACGAAGCGGCAATCCCGTGGGAAGCTGCCGTCGCCAGCGCCACCCCGACCACGTCCATCCCGCAGACGATCACGAAAAAGAGATTCAGCAGCACATTGGTGATTCCGGCGATGATGAGGTAGATCAACGGCCGCCGGGTGTCACCCACCGCCCGCAGAATCGCACAGCCGAAATTGTAGAGCATGATAAAAGGGATCGCACAGAAACATATCCAGATGTAGGTGCACGACAACGGGAGAATCTCCTCCGGAGTCTTCAGCAGCTCCAGCAATGGTTTGGCCACCGCCAGTCCGAGCACCATCAGCACCAGTCCACCGATAAGCGCGAGTGTCATGGAGGTGCTGACCGACTCTTTGATTTCGGTGTTGTTTCTGGCTCCGAAAAGCCGGGCGACCACCACGTTGCTGCCGATTGACAACCCGATGAAAATACTGATGATCAAGGCGTTGATGTTCATGGTCGCCCCGATGGCGGCCATCGCGTTGTAATGGGCATAATGGCCGATGACGATCAGATCAGCGGCGTTGAAGAGCAGCTGCAGGATGTAGGTGGCCATCAGCGGCAGTGCGAAAATAATGATCTGCCCGAACAATGGTCCGCGGCACATGTCAATTTCGTAATTTTTCATTTTGTCGATCCTGATCTTTCAGCTGAACAGCTGACATCAAATCCAGATGGAAGAATTATCCCGCCGGAAACAAAAAAGACATCCTCACAACCTGAGGATGTTGAATTTTAAACCGACCACCCAATCC
>CAKUKT010000178.1 GCA_934663655.1 uncultured Victivallaceae bacterium | reverse complement strand
TGTCGAAAATACCGATCATAGCTTTGATGATCTCGGATTTGCTGCGGAAATGACGGTAAATCGCCGCCTCGGTAACGCCAATCGCCGCACTGAGCTTTTTCATCGTCAACCCGGAGATTCCTCCGGAAGCCGTCAAAGTCAGCGCCGCGTCGACGATTTCAGTTTGACGGGGGGATAGCAGCATGTAAACTCCAATTGATGTAAGTGAACACTTATTTACAATATATCCCGATAGACCGTTTTTCAAGCCCCCCTCTTCTGTTTTTATTCACCATTCCGAAGAAAAATAGAAAACGCGGCCGACGGCAACCGCCGCCAACCGCGCCAATCCGGCGGGAAATCTGAACTCTCTTCCCCCTCCCCGGAACCGTTTTACCAGATTTTAATGGCCACACCCCTGCCCGTGTCCGTGGCAGTGGCCGCCGCAGCCGTGGCCGTGGCCGTGGCCGTGACCGTGACCGCCATCGCCATGTCCGTGGCAATCATTCTCTCTGCTGACGAGCGTACCGTTGAGCCAGCTGACCGCCAGCTGTTCCGGGGTATCCGGAGCGGCGCCGGTAACCACCTGCACCCCGAGTGCTTCGAGCAGCTGACGCGCTCCCGCCCCCATGCCGCCGACGATCACCACTCCGGCGCCCTGGGCGACGAGCCAGCGCGGCAACACCCCCGGTTCATGGGGCGGCGGCACCTGGGTTTCCTGATTGATCACCCGCTTCTCCGCTTCGTCAACCTCAACGAACGTGAACTCCTCACAATGACCGAAATGCGCACAAAGACGGCCGGAAGCCGTCGGCACCGCAATTTTCAACATATCCACCTCCAATTTCTGTATATTTTTCCAGTCGCCGCCCCTCTACCGGACGACAATCTTATCGACAATCCGGCGGAACTCCTGCGCCGAAGCCTTCTTTTCATCCAGTACAAAGGGTTCGCCGGCATCCCCGCTGCAGCAGATGGCGGGATCGATCGGCACCCGGCCGAGAAACTCGACACCGTAATCATTCGCCAGTTTTTCTCCGCCCCCGGAGGCGAAAATTCCGGTCCACTCGCCGCACTTCGGGCAGACGAAACCGCTCATGTTTTCGATCACGCCCGCAACCGGGAAGTCGAGCTGCCTGCAGAAATTCAGCGATTTGGCGACATCGGCGGCCGCAACCTGCTGCGGCGTGGTGACGATCACCGCGGCTGCGCCCTCGCTTTTCGCGAGCATCTGACAGATCGTCAGCGGTTCATCGCCGGTTCCGGGAGGGCAGTCAACCACCAGCCAGTCGAGTTCGCCCCAGTTGACGTCGGTGAACATCTGCCGGATCACCCCGATTTTCATCGGCCCGCGCCAGATCACCGGATCGTCCGGATGTTCGAGCAAGAAGCCGATCGACATGACTTCGACGCCACCGCTGAGGACGGGAAGCACCCGACCGTCAAGCGACTCCGGACGCGCGGATTCGAGATCGAACATCTTCGGCACGCTCGGACCGTGAAAATCCAGGTCCAGAAGCCCGGTACGCTGACCGGAATGAGCAAGCGCGGCGGCGATATTCACCGCCACGGTACTTTTGCCGACTCCGCCTTTGCCGGAGATCACCACCAGCTTGTGATGGATCTTCTCCAGGCTCTGACCGATCAGGCAATCGGTTTTATCTTCGGTTGTGCAGCTTCCGCAGTTGCCGGAACAATTTTTGTTATCACTCACCTTCGACTTCCTTTCCGCGACAGCATTTTTGATGGTGACTGCGGCACCCCGGCATCAGATGGCACGACGAGAGCCGACGCCGGCCGACCCATTCCTGCCACACCTCGCGCCAGTCGCCGGTCGCGAAAGGACAGACGGTAATGCCGAGCCGATTGAGTTCGGCGACATCGTCGTTGGAAATCGCGCCGGTTATCAGGAAACTGACCCGGTTTTCCGCAAAAAATTTTTCTCTTGAGGCCCGATCTTCAGGGAAATCCACTGCCGGAACGACCGCTTCCGGAACCGTCGCGCAACGGCAGAGACGGCAGACAATTACATGTCTGGCAACATCGTACATCGGCGAAATCCGACCGGTTTCCGGTATAAATGTGATGGCGGCACGCACGATTGATTCTCCTGGAAATGATTTGACACCCACGGGAGGAATAAGCATTTTGTGTGCCATCTCCGACCGAGGAGGAAACCACCTCCATTGCGTTGCATTTACGCAATACAATCATCTGTACACTGGCAATTATGCAACACTAATGTCGTCCCGACCGACCATCCGGCCCCGGAATCGACACCCCCAGCGTCCGGAGTTTGCGATACAGCGTCGAATAATGTATCCCCAGTATCTCCGCCGCCCGGCGACGGTTTCCTCCCGCCGCCGCAATCGTCTCCGCCAGCCTCCGCGCCTCCATGGTGCGCACCGCGTCTTCGAGCGTTTCCATACTCTCTCCGCGCGCCGTAACGGCCGTCGCGGCAATCTCCAGAGGCAGATCCTCAACCTCGATCATCCCTCCCCTGCAGAACACCATCGACCGCTCGATCACATTTTCCAGTTCGCGGATGTTGCCCGGCCACCGACGGGACGCCAGTAACTTGAGTACCGACGAACTCACCCCGGAAACCTGCTTATCCATCACCAGATTGAAACGACGGATGAAAGTGTCGATCAGAAACGGCAGATCTTCAAGGCGTTCCCGCAGCGGCGGCAGTTCCAGATGAATGACGTTGATCCGGTAAAAGAGATCCTGCCGAAAGCTCCCCGAAGCCACCAGCTCCTCCAGATTGCGGTGGGTCGCGCAGATGATCCGGACGTCACTGGCCACCGGAGTCACCGAACCCAGCGGTTCATAGACCCGTTCCTGCAGTACCCGCAACAATCGAACCTGCATCGGCGGGGAAATTTCACCGATTTCGTCGAGAAACAGCGTTCCCCCCTCGGCGGCGGCGAAACGGCCGGGCTTGTCGCGGTCGGCCCCGGTGAAGGCGCCGCGCTTGTAACCGAAAAGTTCTGACTCAAGCAACGTTTCCGGGAATGCGCCGCAGTTGATCGCGACGAACGGTCGGCGCGAACGCGGGCTCGCACCGTGGATCGTCTTCGCCAGCAGATCCTTGCCGCTGCCGGTCTCCCCGGTTATCAACACGGTGGAACCGGTGTGGGCAACCGCCGGAAGCTGGTCAAAAATCGAACGCATCGCGGGACTGTGGCTGATAAAATCTCCAATCCGGCCGGAGAGCGCGATCTCATTCTTCAGCACCTCAAGATCGCTGAGATTACGAAAGGTCTCGGCTCCGCCGACGATCTCACCTCCCGCATCGCGCAACACTGCGGTTGAAATACTCACCGGAATCCGCCGCCCGGTATTGTCGATGATGGTGCAGGCGAGGTCGATGACCGGCTTCCCCTGTTCGAGCGTCCGCCGCAACGCGCACGCGCCCTCGCAGAGATTGGAGCGGAAGACCTCGCAACAAAGCCTGCCGATCGCTTCCCGCCGGTCGATCCGGATGATCTTCTCGGCGGAACGATTCAAATAGGTGACGCGCCAGTCGCGGTCGACGGTGAAAACTCCGTCGGAAATGCTCTCAAGAATGGAAGTATCGTCGTTCACAGCCGGAAATCCTCCCCCGCCGCCGGAACCGTGATCCCGCACTCCGGCAACCATCCGCGCAGCCGCTCCACCGCCGCGTCTCCGGTACAATGACCGACGATCACTCTCCGCACCCCGCGCCGGCGGAGTTCAGAAGCGGTTTTTTCCAGCCGATCCTCTCCGGCGTCGCGCAGGTGCAGCCCGCCGACCACCGTGTGAATCCTGATTTCCGGACGGAACCGCCCGCACCATTCGAGCGTATTGATGATTCCCGCGTGACAACACCCCGTCACCACTACCCCGCAGTCGAAAACCAGCGCCTGTTCATCGACGATTTGATCAGGATGCCGCCCCTCCCGGTCGAAGAAAAACGGCCCTCCGCAATCCTCCCCGGAATGACGGGGAATCGGACCGGTCAGCCAGACGCCCGCGGCAATCTCCCGCGGTGACGCGACCACACTGCCGCGCCCTCCCCTCATGGCGGCGTAAATACCTGCCGCCGGCATGGAGAGCTCCCGGGGCGGCCGGCCGGGATGAAGACTGAAACGGCGGCGGGCAATGCCGGGAGCGAAATAGACCCGCCCGGCCTCGATTCCGGCAATTCCGCCGGTATGATCGTTATGACCATGGGAGAGCACCACCAGATCAAAGCGCCCCGGATCGATTCCCAGCAGTCGGCAGTTGTGTTCGAACACCCCTCCGGCTCCGGTATCAAAGAGAATCGCCGAACCGCGGTATTCAAGCAGCATGGCCAGCCCGTGTTCAGCCGCGAACGGCGGTTCCGCCCGATTTTCGGCCAGAAAAGTAATTTTCACCCGGTATTCCATGAATCTCCCTCACATCCGCGGGCAATCCCCACGGCGCAGCGAGATAATATAATACCAGTGTAGCAAAAATGCAACGCTGTCCCCGCCGCCTTGAATTTTACCGGCCGCAGATGTATATTCTCCGGTCAAATGGCGTCCGGCGCCGCACCACCGGTCAACACCGATCCGCTGCCGCCGAACCACAACACCGGGGAGATACTCAGCATGGACGAAACACGCCTTGAAACATACGCCCGCCTGATCGTGGAAAAGGGACTCAACCCGGATCCGGGGCAGGAAGTCATCATCACCGCCGGGCTCGATCAGCCGGAATTTGTCCGCATGGTCGCCGAAGCCTGCTACCGCCGCGGCGTCGCCCGGGTTATTACCGATTGGCGCGACATGCAGCTGGCGCGGCTCGATCAGCTGTGGCAGAGCGAGGAGAAACTCGCCGCCGTCGACACCTGGGAACTCGCCAGACTCCAGTGGCGTACCGAACAGCTTCCCGCCGTGCTCTGGCTCGATTCCGACGATCCCGACGGCATGGACGGCATCGACCAGGGCAAGCGCGCCCGCGCCCAGATGGCCAGGTTCCCGAAAATCAAACCCTTCCGGGACGCGATGGAAAACCGTCATCAGTGGTGCATCGCCGGAGTTCCCGGCCGGAAATGGGCACAGAAGCTCTTCCCCGAGCTTCCCGTGGAGGAGGCGCAGGAGAAACTCTGGGAGGCGATTCTCGCCGCCGCCCGCGCGAACGGCGATCCGCTCGCGAACTGGGACGAGCACAACCGGATCATCCACCAGCGGGCGCAGAAACTCAACGGTTATCACCTCCGAACCTTGAAATATCACTCGGCCAACGGTACCGACTTCACCATCGAACTGATCCCGGAGGGGGAATTTCTCGGCGGCAGTGAGACCGATCTGAACGGGCGGGTCTTCAATCCGAACATTCCCTCGGAAGAGCTCTTCACCACCCCGATGCGCGGCCGGGCCGAAGGAGTGCTCGTCGCCACCCGTCCGCTCTCGTGGCAGGGTTCGCTGATCGAGGATTTCTCCATCCGTTTCGAGAACGGCCGGGCGGTGGAGGTCGAGGCCGCTTCCGGACGCGACGCCCTGGAGAAGATGATCGCCATGGACGATGGCGCCGCCTGCCTCGGCGAATGCGCCCTGATCGGGGCCGATTCTCCGATCAACCGCAGCGGGCTGCTCTTTTACAATACGCTCTATGACGAAAACGCCAGCTGCCACTTCGCCCTTGGTCGCGGCTTTGAAAACTGCATCCGCCACTATGAACGTTATTCCCGGGATGAACTGCACGCCATGGGGGTCAACGACAGCATGATCCACGTCGATTTCATGGTTGGAACCGACGATCTTGAGATCACCGGCGTCAGCAAAACCGGAGAAGAGGTCGCGGTTTTCCGCGCCGGGGAGTGGTGTTTCTGACGGGCCGAACCGCCGGTCTC
>CAKUKT010000177.1 GCA_934663655.1 uncultured Victivallaceae bacterium | reverse complement strand
GAACACCGTTTCCGCGTACCGGCTCCGAAACCGGGCAGCCAACCCGCCGCCGGTGTGCGAAGCATCCCCCTGAACCCGCAGCGCATAGAGACTGTCGAAAAACGAACAGCCTGTATCCGGCCAGTCGGTGAGAATCGTCCCCGCCGCCCCCGCCGCCGCCGCCAGTTGATTGAGGTTGCGGATATTCGCCTCGATCAACGCCGGGGAATGGTGGAGCGCACCGTGCGACCGTTCCGCCCGCGCTCCGGGACTCACGATCACGCGGCGGGCCGGAATGACACTGAGCAATTCCGCCAGAGGACCGGCCGCATCGCCGTGACTCGCATCGCCGTAGTTCCAGTATTGGAACATCACCCGATCGTCGAAATCCCCGAGATATTCCGGATAACGCAACGCGATATCATGCCAGATGATCGGCGTCACTCCCCGCGACAACGCATAATCGGTCACCATCCGCATGTATTGGGAGAAAAGTCCGCCCCGACCGTGCGCGGCGACAAATTCGGCACAGCGCGGACAAACCCCGAGCTGCCGACATTCGTCGCCACCGAGGTGGATATACCGGCAGCCGGGATGGAGCGCAATGGTGTCATCGATCAGCTGGCGCGCCAGCACCGCCGTCTCCTCCGCCAGCGGACAAAGCTGCTGGGGCATCGCCGGATCTTCGGCGCAGGCGCGGTACTCCCCGTGAATCAGGATATGATAAACGTGGCCGAGCACCTGCACCAGCGGAATAAGTTCGATTCCCCGATCCCCGGCCATACGCCGGATCTCACCGATCTCCTCCTCGGAAAACGCGTTGGAAGCACTGATCCGCCGGTTCTCCCCGCGCCACGGAAAGAACGCCTCATATTCAAACAACAGCGTGTTGAGGTTAGCCTCCCGCATCGCCTCCAGAATCAGTTCAATTCCCCGCAGATTCGGCCCGAACCAGGGCAGAAAATCGTGCATCAGATGCAATGAGATCATAAATCCGCGCATCGGCAGGGCAGCCATTCCGGAAAAATCCGCCATATTTTATTCCTTTCTCAGTTTATCTTATACTCCGGACGCCGCCGAAGCGTGGAGTTTATCCGGTTTCAATCCGCCAGCCGTTCGAGCACCAGCGCACTCCGGCACGGCAGATAGAGCGACAGAAAATCCCCCGCTACGGTCGGCAGCGTCCCGTGCTGCTCCCCCGCACCCCGGAAACCAAACCCGCCGAATTTCTCATCATCACTGTCGAGCACCGCCCGGTATTCGCCGCGCCGCGCCTCGAAACGGTAGTCGGTCAACGACCGGGTCGGGTGGAAATTGAAACAAAACCACAAACCGGAGCGTTCGAAGATCAGCACCCCGTTGTCGTCGTCAAGATGCACCGGCTGCACCAGCCTCGAAAAAAATCCCGCCCGTTTGACCAGTTCGATCATCGCCCGGTCAAACTCCGCCAGAAACCGGTAACGCAGTTCCGGCGCGTCCGCGAGGCTCCAGAGCCGCCGCGCATGGGCGTAGGACCAGTTGTTCCCCTCCCGCGGGAAATCGATCCATTCCGGATGACCGAACTCATTGCCCATGAAATTCAGATATCCGGAATCCGCCGTCGCCGCCGTCGCCAGCCGGATCATTTTGTGCAGCGCCATCGCCCGGTCCACCCCGGGATGACGCGACGAAACGTGCATCGAATCGTACATCGCCGCATCCGCAAGCGTGAAAATCGCACTCTTGCCGCCGACCAGTGCCTGATCGTGGGATTCGACATAACTGATGGAGTGCTCGTCGGCACGGCGGTTGACCAGTTCGTGGAATAACCCCGTCATGCTCCACTGCTCGTCCGGAATGTCGAAAAGCCGGAACCAGTAATCGGTCACTCCCATCGCCAGCCGGTAATCAAAGCCCAGTCCGCCTTCCGCCACCGGGGCGGCGACGCCGGGCATGCCGCTCACATCCTCGGCCACCGTAACCGCGTCCGGACGCAGTTCGTGAATAAGTTCATTGGCCAGCGTCAGGTAGGCGGCCGCATCGAGGTCCGCCGCCCCGCCGAAATAATCGGAATAATCTCCGAAACACCGCCCGAGCCCGTGATGAGTATAGAGCATGCTGGTAACCCCGTCGAAACGGAAGCCGTCAAGCTGGAACTCCTCCAGCCAGTAACGACAGTTGGAGAGTAGAAATCGCAGTACTTCCGGTTTACCGTAGTTGAAACAATAGGAGTCCCACGCCGGGTGCACTCCCCGTTCACCGGCGTGAAAATAGGCTTCCTGCGTTCCGTCGATCGCGCCCAGTCCATCGCGTTCGTTGCGGACCGCGTGCGAATGCACGATGTCCATCGTCACCCGCAGTCCCATTCCGTGGGCGGCGTCCACCAGACGTTTAAATTCCTCCGGCGTGCCGAAGCGGTCCGCAACCGCGAAAAAACTCCCGACGTGATAACCGAAACTCCCGTAATAGGGGTGGCTCATCACCGCCATCAGCTGTACGGTGTTGTAACCACAGCGGACAATCCGGGGCAACATCCGTTCCCGGAAATCCGCAAAACCGGCGACACCCTCGGTCTCCCCGGACATGCCGATGTGCGCCTCGTAGATCAACGCCGCGTCCGGACGCGGCGGCGACTGGTTGCAGAAACGATAGCCGTCATCCCCGGCGACCCGCGCCGAAAACAGCCCCGTCACCGGATCCTGAACCACCCGGCGTGCAAAAGCCGGAATCCGTTCACCTTCGCCGCCCGGCCAGGCGACCATCATCATATAGTTCATTCCCGGCTCAAGCACGCCCGCCGGTATCCGCAGCTCCCACACTCCGTCGGGCAGTCGTGCCGCCGCAAATTTCTCCTCGATCCGCCAGCCGTTGAAATCTCCCCGCAGCCACAGCCGCGTCGCCGCCGGCGCCCATTCCCGGAACACCCAGTCGCCGTCCGGATCCCGGTGCAGACCGAAATATTCGTGCGCGAGAGCAAACTTCGCCAGGCTCCCCGCCCGGGCGACGATCTTCCGACGCAGTTCGCAACAGCGGTCACGGCGGCGTTCCAGCGCCGGAATGTAGGGAGCCAGCCAGGGATCACTGCCGAAACGATGCCGGAGATTACAACGCGGTACGGTTACATCGATCGTCATGCTCTTGCCTCCTCCCGGTTGTCCCGGGAAGCGCTCAAGGCGATCCCGAGCATAATTCCGCAGCTCACAAACGAACTGCCGCCGTAACTGATCAGCGGCAGCGTCAATCCGGTCGGCGGCAGCAGTCCGAGATTGACGCTGATATGGATCAACGTCTGCATCACCAGCAACGACGCCGCGCCAAGTATATACAGACGCGCCGACTCCGCAAGCCGGGGCGTGTGACCGAGCACCACCAGCGCCGCCACCAGCGCCGCCAGCACCGCCGCCGGAATCAGCACCCCGAAAAATCCCAACGTCTCGGCCATCGTCGCAAATGCCGAATCATTGTAGGCAAACGGCAGATAGGCGTTGCTCCAGACCGCGCCGCCCAGCTTGGAACCGAACCAGCCGCCGCGGGCGATCGCCAGTTCGAACTGGCGGATATGCCAGCCATTTCCAAGTGGATCGGATTCCGGATCCAGAAATCCCGTCAGCCGCCGCAGCGCGTAAGGATGGCTCCAGAGAAAGATTCCCACCCCGGCCGCTCCCGTGCCGACCAGCGCCACCAGCCAGCGCCACCAGCCGCCGGCAAGAAAATAGACGATCGCAAAAATCCCCATGTAGATCGCCGCAGTCCCGAAATCCGGCTGAATCAGTATCGGGATCACCCACAGCAACGCCAGCACCAACCCTCCGAAAAACCGGTTGGTTTCACCATGCAGAGACATCATCAGCGCGACAAAGGAGAGCAGCGCGACCGGTTTGAAAAATTCACTCGGCTGTACGGTAATGCCGAAGAAGTTGAACCAGCCGCTCATCCCGTTGATCCGGATCCCGAACCACGGCAGCAGCAGCAGTACCGTCAACGCCCCGGCGGTCAGCATCACCGCGTTGCGGCGGTAAAACGAGAACGGCAACCGGGATGCGACAAAGAGCGCCGCCGCTCCGATCAACATGTGACCGGACTGCCTTATCGCCAGCGCCAGCGGGCGGACCGCGAAACTCTGGCTGCTGGCGATCGTCAGCACCCCGAAGATGCTCAGGATGAAGAAAGCTGTCCACACCACCGCCGCCGGAGCATAACGGCCGTTGCCGGATCGTCCATTCATTCTTCCGGACTCCTTTCGAGTTCAGAGGCGAAATAGTCCAGCCGGACATCCTGTCCCGGCACCGGCGCCTCGACGATCTCCCAGCTGGAAGGAATCCAGCCGCGCCAGCGGTCGAGCAAAACCCGGGCCCGCCCGTTCCGGCCGCGGAGCCGGGAGTCATACTCCAGTTCAAATCCGGAGACGCCATATTGTTCGCCGTCGCGGACCTCGACCCGGCCGATCCGGCGGCGCACCCGGGAGGAACTCACCGTGATACGTTCGACCCGGGGCACAATCCGCAGCCGCGCCCCGTCACGGATCGGGCTCTCCAGCGCCACCAGTTCCCGGGCCGAAAGGTTGCGCCGCAACAGGCCGTCGGCTTCAGCTTCCGGATGGGAAACCCCGAAAATCCGACGTAAGGTCGCACGTTCCAGCCGGGAGGGTTCATCATCGCCGAAGTCCGAGTAGAGATCATAATAGCGTTCATTCCAGGCCAGCGGCACCCCGTCGCGGTCGAGAATCCGGCCGCGTGAAGCCGGCAGAACCGGTTCCCGCCGGGCGATTGCTTCGCCAAGTTCGATGAATTTCGCCCGCCCCGGACCCGCGAGGTAAAACGCCCGCCCCGCCGCCACCAGCGCCCAGATGATGAACACCGCCGCCAGCAACCGGAACCTCGAATTGATTTTTTCTACGCTCTTCATCCGGCTGCCGTCCTGTCGGTTCTACGCCGGCGGTCGTCGCCGGAAACATTCGGCGGCGCCACCCGGTGCGCGGTAAAATTCATAATGACAATCGTCACAAAATACATCAGCCCCGAAACAAAGAAAACGCCCCTTACACCG
The DNA here is from genome assembly GCA_934663655.1 of uncultured Victivallaceae bacterium. Lineage (GTDB taxonomy): Bacteria > Verrucomicrobiota > Lentisphaeria > Victivallales > Victivallaceae > UBA1784. The sequence continues at coordinate 834 of CAKUKT010000177.1, read as the reverse complement.
CCGAAAAGCTGCGCCGCCTGCCCGCCGAGCAACGAACCGCAGATCCAGCCGACCGCCTTGGCACAGGCGGCCCAGCCGAAATAAAGTCCATGTTCACTCTCACGGGTGGAGGAGGCCAGCCACGACTGAAACAGCGGTTCCATGCCGCCGGCGGCCAGCACCATCATCACCCGTTCAACCATCAGCATCTCCACCGTCGGCGCAAATGACTGCACCATGCGCATCACGCCGGAGATGAAAATCACCACCCCCGCCAGGCGTAGAAGCGGCGTCCGGTCGGCGAGAAAACCGATCACCAGACCGGAAACCACCCCCGCCAGCGAACACGCCGCACTGATCCAGCCGCTCCACCGCAACGCTTCCGGAGAACCGTTCATCACCTCTTTGACAAGCAGCGGCAGAAACGGACCGTCGAACTCCCGGGCCAACCCCATGTAGAGAAACAGAAATAAAAGATACCAGATCGCTCCGAACCGGGGCAACCCCACCGGAATCCGGCGCAGCCGGTGCGCCAGACTTTCCGTGCGCTCGAAATTCTCCCTGGCGAAACCGAGTATCAGCAGGCCGCTCAGAAACAGCAGCACCCCCCCGCCGAAAAACGCCGCGTCAAAACCGTATGCGGCGACGAAGTTTCCACCGAGGAACTGCCCGCACATCATGCCGCCGAACAACGCCGACGCCAACGACCCCAGCGCAAAAGAGCGGTTCTGTGTCGGAGTAGTACTTAAAACCAGCGTCTGCGCCGCCGTTACCGTCCCGGTGAGCGCTCCGAGCAGCAGCCGATGGCAGACCAGCAGGTCGGGCGAGGAAATTATCGCCATCAGCGGCACCAGC
>CAKUKT010000176.1 GCA_934663655.1 uncultured Victivallaceae bacterium | reverse complement strand
GGACTGGCCGGAGAGCTCTCCCTGCCGGACGGGAGGACGCCCGGAATCCGTTATGATGATGAAAACGGCGTTGGCCGCGAACCATACGAACGAGGAAAGGAGGAAAATGAAACATTTTTTGCTGACTGGTGAATCATGGATTCCCGTCGTGCGGAAGGGGGGCGGTTTTGCCGACGTTTCGCTGCTGGAACTTTTCGAGGAGGGCGGTCAGATCGCCGATCTCGCGGTTCCGCCGGCGCAACGGGTGGCTTTGATGCGGCTTTTGCTGTGCATCGTCGCCCGTTCCCTGCCGCTGCCGCGGGAGCGGCGGGAGTGGGAATCCGCCGCTGCGAAGATCGCCCCCCAGGCAATTGCCTACTTGAAACAGTGGGAGAGCGCCTTTGATCTCTACGGCGAACGCCCCTTTCTCCAGGCGGTCGGGCTCTCGACGGTCAATGCGACTCTGGATAAACTGGATTTCACGCTGGCGAGCGGCAGCAATCATACACTGTTCGATCATGCCGCCGCCGGGCCCGTACGGCAGCACTCTCCCGCCTGGCAGGCGCGGATGCTGCTGGTGACGCAGAACTTTTCTCCCGGCGGTACGGTTGGTGCGAATTTTTGGAACAATGTGAAGACCAACGATCTCTCCGGAAACATCTCCTCTCCGGCGCTGGAAGGCAGTCCGCTGCATACCTTTCTGCTGGGGGAGAACATTCTCGAGACGCTGCACCTCAACCTGATTCCGCAGGAGGAGCTCGGTGAAATGGAGATTGGAATCCCGGTGTGGGAGGCTCCGCCGCGCGATGCGCGGGAAGCGCAGCGTTTCCGGGCAACCTTGCTCGGGCGTCTGGCGCCGATCAGCCGGGCGATCACCCTGCCGGAAGAGGGAAGTGCCATTCCGCTGGCGGTCGGTTGCAACTACGCACAGATTGCGGAATTTATCGATCCCTATCTGGCGAATCGCCGACTGGAAAAGGAGCAGATACTGGCGTACGTGCGGATCCAGGCGGACCGCCATCCGTGGCGGGAACTGGAGGCGCTGCTGGCGCTTCAGCCTGATCACTCTGCCGCGAAGATGCCCCCGAAACACCTGCTGAACCGGAACTGGATTCCGCCGGAAAAGGAGGTGCAGCTCTGGTGCGGCGGGGTTTCCGTTGACAAGGCAAAGTATGAATTTTCCGGGGAATGGCTGCTCGCGTTCCAGGAGAATTTGTTGACTCAGGATGAGTTCTGGAGCGCATTCGGCCATTTTGTGCAGGCGGCGGAAGAGTGCGCCGTGCTGATGAAAAACGCGATCGGACTCTTCTGGAGCAACCTTGCGGAAATCTCCTTCGGAGACTCCGGGGTGCAGGCGAGGGGAGGAAAAGCGTGCGCTGTTGCGCGGGCACTCACCGGCTACTGGCAGCGTCTGGATATGCGGGTGCCGGGATTTATCGCTTCTGCCGAAGGCGCGAGGGATTTCCCGCCGCTCTACCGGGAACTCCGGAAGATTGTCGAGAGCTTTTTCTCCGGAGCGCTGCCGGATCAGTCTCCGCGCGGTCTTCAGGCGCGCGCGAAGACCATGCCGTATTTTCGAAAGGAGCTGAATCGCATTCTGGCAAATAACGAAGAGAAAGGAGAGAATGAAGATGGAATATGAGACAGCGCTTCCTCCGTTTCTGGAGTTTCTGAAGCGGAATCAGGAGAATTCCGGCGTCATGGCGGATCTGCGCTGCGCGCTGATTCCGGCGCGCGAATACCGGGTGTGGCAGTACATTGCCCGGTTTTTCCCGCTGGAGGATGACCGGGCGCGGACCATCGCGGCGACCGTCGGAGCGGCCTTCGGCATTCAGCCGGAGTGCGGCGGAGAGCTGGAGAACATGGGCGATGTCCTGCACCGGATCGCACCGGGGGAAGGAGGCGGCGACGGGCTCTCCACCTTTGTGCTTCGTTTTCAGCGCCTGCTTGCCTGCGACAGTGTCGAAGAACTTGCGCCGTTGCTGCTTGGCGTGTTTCGAACGGCGAGATCCCGCAACATTCCGATCAACCACACGAATCTGGGACGAGACCTGATCTACTGGGGCGAACGGGTCAAGCGCCGCTGGGCGGATCACTTCTGGTCGAAGCCGAAAGGAGACGGGGCGGATGAATAATTGTTATATATCCTCCTTCCGGATCGGACGGCGGGCGGTGCTCCGGCATCGTTTGGTCACCCCCTACGATCTGCACAAGTTGCTCTGGCAGTGTTTTCCCGGCAGGCCGGAGGCGAAGCGCGGATTTCTGTTCCATTGCGATGACACCGGGGCGGAGCTGAAACTCCTGATGCTTTCGGAAGAATCCCCGCAGCAGTGCGGCTGGGCGGAATGGGATGGCGTCAAGGCATTTACTCCTGATTTTCCCACCGGGACACTTTTCTGGTTCCGGCTCCGGGCCAATCCAACCATGCGGGGTAAAGAAGACGGCAAACTGCGTGCTCTGACCGGAGCGGAGGAGTTGGACCGCTGGCTTTACCGGAAGGGGCAACAGAGTGGCTTTGCACTCCGTTCCGAGGCGGAATTCTCCCGCTGCCGGCTGGAACAGTTCGTGAAAAACGCCGGCGGTCCGGCAGTTTCGCTCAATATCGTCGACATCGGTGGCGTGCTTGCCGTCACCGATGGTGTTGCGTTCGGTGAGGCGTTCTGTCGGGGAATCGGCCGCGGCCGGGCGTTCGGCTGCGGCATGCTGTTGCTGAAACGGATTGAAATGTAATCATGTAACCGGGTATTCCAAATAGAAAAGGAGAGAGAAAATGAATCTTATCGAACTTCACATGCTTCAGTCGTTTCCGGTCAACTGCCTCAATCGCGACCAGTCCGGTTCTCCCAAGAGCACGGTATTCGGCGGTGTTCCGCGGGCCCGGGTGAGTTCGCAGTGCTGGAAACGGGCAATTCGCCAGCTGGCGCGGGAAGAGAGTCCAATGTTTTCGGGAATCCGCAGCAAATATTTCCTCGATCGGCTGAACAATGTGCTGTTGCAGCTGGGGGTAGAGGAAAAAGATGCTGCTGCAATCGCCCGGGAAATTGTCACGGCGGCGGGGATCAAAATCGACAAGAACAATACCGTCAAGAATCTTTTCTATTTTTCCGATACGGAGCTGCAGGCGGCTGCCCGGGCCTATCTGGACTGTGCGGAGGTGAAGAAAAAGAGCGCTGCGGCGGTGAAGGAGCTGGAGAAGGTGGCGCGTGATGGCGTGGACATCTCCTTTTTCGGACGGATGGTGGCGGACTCCGATCTGACATTGGAAGGCGCCGCGATGTTCAGCCATGCGATTTCAGTCAATCGGGTCGACAACGATCTGGATTTCTTCACCGCGGTGGATGATCTGAAGCCGAAGGAGAAAACCGGTTCAGCTCACATGGGGGATATCGAATTCAACGCCGCCTGTTATTACCGGTATGTCGCGCTGAATCTGGATCTTCTGGCGGCTCCGGACCACCTCGGCGCACTCTCGCAGGAGGAGCGCACAAATGTGGTTGGAACCTTTCTGCGCGCCTGTGCGATGGCGGTGCCGCCTGCCCGGAAAAACTCCATGCTGGCCAACACGCTGCCCGGATTCATTCTCGGCGTGGCACGTCGCGGTGCGCCGCTCTCGCTGGCCAATGCGTTTGAAGCGCCGGTGAAAGGGACGCCGCTGATGGAAAAGGCGGAAAAGAGTTTGCGGGAACATTGGGAAAAGCTCCGGAAACTCTACGGTATTTCCGTTGAGTGTGAGTCGGTTCTTCCGGAAAAAACGCTCGACAACCTGATCGGGGAGCTGGTCGGATATGTCAGGTAACCGTTCTTTTCTCGCGTTGTTTTTCGATGCGCCGTTGCTCTCTTTCGGAGGAGAGAGCAAATTCGACCGTCGGGATACGCTGGGCTTCCCTTCGCGCGGCGCGGTGACCGGACTGGTCGCCGCCGCGCTGGGAATCGACTGGCGCGACCGGGCGGGACTGGCGCGCCTGGCGGAACTGGCGATGGTGAGCATCGCTTTCCCCGGCGCGCCGGGAACCCTGCTGACCGACTACCATACGGTCGGCGGCGGTTATCCGAAATCTTCCCTGCGGAAGGTTCCGGTTTCGGCGGAAGGATCGTCGCGCAAGACGGTTGTGACCACGCGAGCTTATCTGGCGGATGGGAAATTCGCGGCGATTCTCTCCGGCGATTCTGCCTTTCTGACGGAGATCGGGGAGGCGCTGCGCAATCCGGTCTGGGGCGGCTGGATCGGCCGGAAACACTGTATTCCGGCGACGCCGGTGTTTCAGGGCGTGTTTGATACGGAATCGGGCGCTCTGGAAACGCTCTGTTCGCTCGCCGGTGACCGGACGCCGCGAATCTGGGAGGAGTGTGCGCCCGATACGCCGGGGGCTATGCTTTATTCGGATACGCCGGTGGATTTTTCCCGCCGAAAGTTCCGTCTCCGGGCCGTGATGGAGCGGTAGCGATGGCGCCGCAGGATGGATTGATCTTCCCGAAAGTTCCGGTGGAAGCGCTTTCTCCCGCCTCCGACCGCTGGACTCCGTTGTTTCTGGAGCACGGCCGGCTGGAGGTGGATGATTCCAGCGTGAAATTCATCGGTGCGGACGGAGAGGTCATTCATCTGCCGGTTGCCACCATCAGTGTATTGTTGCTGGGGCCGGGGACGACCGTTACACATGCAGCGGTCGTCGCCTGCGCCAACTCGAACACGCCGATTTGCTGGGTGGGCAGCGGCGTGCTCCGCTTCTACGCGCATGGCATTGCGCCGACGCATGCGAATGAGAATGCCAGACGGCATGCAGAACTCCATGCGCATCCCCAGAGTCGGGCGGCGGTGGCCCGGCGGATGTTTCTGCTGCGTTTTCCCGATCTGGATGTATCGACGAGGACGATTCAGCAGCTGCGCGGCTTGGAAGGGGATCGTATCCGCCGTCTCTATCAGACATTCGGCGAACAATACGGAATCAGCTGGAAGGGGCGCAATTACGACGCCGGGAATTGGAACATCGCCGACGAGATCAATCGCGCGGTATCGGCAGCCAATGCGGCATTTTACGGCATGTGCGCAGCGATCATCTGTTCGCTGGGATTTCTGCCGCAGCTTGGATTCATTCATGCGGCGGGTTCTCTGCCGTTTGTGTACGACATTGCGGATATTTACAAACCGATCAGTACGCTTCCTGCCGCATTTGCCGCGGTTCGTCAGGATCCGGTCCATGCGGAAGAGAATGCGTTGCTGCTGTTGAAACAGAACATTGAGGCGGAGCGGCTGATGGAAAAGATTCCAAAGCAGATTGTGGAGTTGATGAGATGACCATTCTGGTGGCGGAGAATACGCCGGACAAGGTGCGGGGAGTGCTGAAACGCTGGTTTCTGGAGCCGAAACCGAATGTATTTGTCGGCAGTGTCAATTGCCGGACTCGGGAAAAAGTCCTGCAATACATTCTTAAATATTCTCCGGATGATCTGGCATTGCTGGTAATTTTCGACGACACCAATTCCCAGGGATTCACGATTCGGCGTTATCGGGAAACCAGTCGGAGTGAGCGTCAGATAAGCGGACATTATCTGCTTGCGATTTCGCCGGACGAGCCTCTTTCGAATGGAAATTTGGAATCTTCCCATAAATTGTCACCTGATCTTGTGTTGAAGTTATGGGGAACCTATTGTCACTGTTTTGTCACCTATTCTCCGAAGGCTTGAATTTTTGAGCCGAAGTTGTTTGACAATTGAATTATCACAACATATAGTGGGTGGAGCAAGTATCTTCTCCAATTTGTTGGAGTTTTCCCCACGCCCGTGGGGATGGTCCGGTCATCCATCAGCGGGAGCGTCAGTTCTCCGGGTTTTCCCCACGCCCGTGGGGATGGTCCGTCAAGAAAAAACCTGACTTTAGTTAAGTATAGGTTTTCCCCACGCCCGTGGGGATGGTC
>CAKUKT010000175.1 GCA_934663655.1 uncultured Victivallaceae bacterium | reverse complement strand
TTTTATTATGGCCTGCAATATATTCACTCCGGAAAGCTGTTTTTACGGATTGACCGGGAGCGGGAATTTCTGGTGGAGGGACCGGGGGCGTTCCTGACCTGGCCGGGCAGCTATTTTGAGTACTGGAATGCGGGGGAGGAACGGCGTCGGCATCTCTGGTGCTGTTTTTATGGTTCGCGGGTGGAGCAGATGATCTCCGGCGGGCTGCTGCCGATCACCATGGAAAAACCGGTGTTCACGATCGGCGAACCGGAACTGTTTCTGCACCTGATGCAGGAGCTGATCGCTCTGGCCGGTACGGAACGCGGGCATGACCGCGCGGTGATGCGGCTGGAGGAACTGCTTTATCTGATGCAGGAGTCGCCGGACGAACGATCGATCCGGCGATCTCCTTACGCGGAATATTTCGAGGAACTGCTCGCCGGGATCGAACAGTATCCGGAACGGGATTGGAATTTCAGCCGCGAGGCGGCCGGACTGCACATCACGCTCAACCATTTCAACCGGTTGTTCCGGGAGCACTGCCATTCGAGTCCGCGCCATCTGGTGATCAGTGCGCGGATGCGCCGGGCCGCCGAACTGCTGCTCGAAACCAATGATTCCATGCGGGAAATTGCCGACGCAATCGGTCTGAAGAACGAATTTTACTTTTCCCGGTTGTTCCGGGCGAAATATCACCTGCCGCCGGCTACTTACCGCCGTGAATTTTGCGGCGAGGCCGCTCCCGAGGATAACCGGGAAAAGTGAACCGCGCTCCCGCGCTGCCGGGAGAGGGTAGGGGGAGCAAAAAGAGGTCGGATTTTTCTTGATTGTCATTGAAAAAACGTTTCCGGACGTTTATAGTAAAAACGGCCCCGGTGGGGACAGGGTAATCCAAACACGCAAATCAGGAGTTGCAATCATGGCTGATCTCTCTAAAAGCGTCTGTCTGAACCATCCGGACACCCCGGCGGTTGCGCGCTGCGCGGCCTGCAGCAAACCGATCTGCGAACGATGTATTGTGAGCAGAAACGGTTCGACTTACTGTTCCGAAGCCTGTGCCGAAAACGCCGCGGAAACCATCGGCCAGATCAACCGGACCCTGGAAGAAAGGCGCCGTACCGGTTCCCGTACCCGCTGGCGGGCGATCATCTGGCTGGTGATCATAATCGTCGTGGTGGCGGCTGCCGTGTGGTATTACCGGGAGAACAAATCCGACGTCGACCGGATGGTCAGGAAAACCGGCGCCAGAATCGAGCAGAACGTTCAGGATACCAAAGCGACAATCCAGCAGGAAATCCCCTCCAGTTCCCGCTACAAACGCGAACGGGAAGCGCTGGTGGAGTAGATTCCGGATCGCTGATTTCCGGCGACTTGAGTTGCCCGGAAGGGTCCCCCCCCGGTTCTCCGGCGCCGCCCTCCGGCGTCGCCGGAGGAACGCCGACAGCGATTTTCAGCCGGAGATGCGGAGGAGTTGATCCCGTTTCCGGTGGTAGTCTTTTCCCTTCCGGTGGAAATGTAAAAGCATTCAATAAAATTTATTGCGTCGCCGCCGCCGGTTTTCGCCTTCCCCTTCCGGTGGAAATGTAAAAGCATTCACCGGGGGAGGGCGGAGGACCGGAATTTTTTCATATCTCGGGCGCGGTTTCGATCAGTTCCGCCAGCCGGGAACGCCATTGATAGAGTTCCGCCGGGTTGCGGGTATATTCCGTCAGGCTGGTGACGATCCGCGCGGGAACCGCAAGCGCGGCAGCCGCCTCCCGGCACCATCGGTGATTTACCCCGATTTTCTCCGCTGCGGCGAATTTTTCCTCAAGAAGTTTCACATAAGCGAAATCCTCCAGGCCGTCGCGGAAGTTCTCCAGTCGGATCGACCCGAGCGGGGTGCCGTCCGGTCCCGGGTAAGTCCAACTGCCGTCGCCGTTGTAACCGGGAAAGCTCTGGGCGATCCAGTCGGTGTAGGGGCCGGAGGTGATCGGTTCAGTGTTGTTCCACAAGCTGGTCTGGTAATAGAGAAAGCCGTCCGGACGGTACTTCGCACTCATCGCTCCCGTCAGCAGCCGGGTTTCAATCCCGGAGGATTCGATGAAATTATTCGCGTAGGGTCGTGGCGGCACCAGGCAGATATACCACCAGACCTGTTTGCCGGCACGGCGGGCGGCTGCGGCCAGTTCCGGATTATAGGCGGAGGTCAGCGGGCAGAACCAGTCGATCGAATCAAGTTGACCATTTCCACCGAAACTGTTGTCGTAGCTGGTGGTGAAAATCGGAACTCCCGGAAATTCCCGCTTCAGAATCGCCGCGGCGCGGTTAACCGAGGGAAATTTATCCGGGATACACTCATCGCAGCCGTAGAGATAGGCATTGTCGAGGAGTTCGAGCTGTTTTGCCCGTTCGTAGCGCGGCCGGATGCGCTCAATTGTCTTCTGCATACCGTAGTTGTCCGCCGGATTTTCCGAGGCGGGGGGAAAGTAACCGAGGTTGAACACCCCGAGTCGGCCTTCGCGCTTGAGTTTACTGAACAGCTCAAACTCCGGCGTCCAGCCGGGATATTCGTAGAGGCTGTCGACAGTGAGATAATATCCGGCCAGCATTTCGCTCCACTCGTCGAGGTGTTTTCGCCATGAATGCACCGGCGCGGCAGCGCTTTCCCTCGCTTCCGGATCATAATTTGGATTGCAGGCGGCGATTTGGCCATCACTGGGCCAGAAAGTCACCGCCAGCGGCAGGGAGGAGCGTTCCGGCAATGTGAAATCGCGCACCCGGATGGTGAGCGGCACTGAAAATATGACGCTGCCATCGATGACGACTTCCGCCCGACCGTTGTACACTCCTGCCGGTTGATCGGAGGGAATATCGGCCCGCAGCCAGAACGGTTGAGCCTCTCCGGTCCGGATTTCGACCTGATCGAGAAAGGCGAGCAATGGATCCGGCCAGAACCCGACATATTCGGAACCCGAACGCGGGACAAAAGTCGTTTCCACAAAACCTACCGGCGCTACCGAGACGGCATTCGCCGGCAAGGTGCCGGAACTGCCGGTGAAATCACCCGGTTTGACCTGAACGTTCTCCCGCGATCGGAACGTCGCGGAATACCGGTAAAGCATCAATCCTGGTGGTCAGTTACTGAACACGTCCGGTGTAGGCGTCGGCATTGGTGTTGTCGATCACATACTGAAAGAATTTTTTCTCCGCTTCGCCGCGGGCCTTGTCCCAGGGGCGGGGATTGCCGCAGAGCTGTACCACCCACAGCTTCAATTCCTTCCGGTGCCAGTTGACCATGCAGTTGGTCCCCCAGGCGCCGCCATGGCCGAACCATGAATCCTCCTTGTCCTCTTCCGGGGCGGTCAACCCGAGAGAATAACCGCCCATGCCCTTCGGGCGCGAGGATTTGGCGAGCAGTTCGCGGACGGTTTCCTCCTTGAGGATTCTCACGCCGTTATCGCCTACCCCGAGGTTCATCAGCATCTTGTAGAACTTGAGCTGATCGTTGGCGGTCGTCCAGAGTCCGGCTCCCGCCGAAGCGAAGACGTGGGAATCATTATAGGGGCGCTGCTGCATATTATTCTGAAGCCGGTATTTGGCTGGAGCGTCTTTCACACAGTCGTACATTTCGATCTGGGTTTTCAGCTGTTCGTCGGTCGGCCAGAAGGAGGTGGAGGTCATTTCCAGGGGAATCAGCACCCGTTCCCGGAGAAAATCCTCCCACCGCTGTCCGGTAACGACTTCGACGATGGCGGCACCGATGTCAATTCCGGTGTTGGAATACTGGACCTTGGTGCCGGGTTCGAACAACAACGGCGAGGCCGCGGCGATGGCCGCCGTCTGTCGGAGCGGGGCGCCGCCGCTCCAGCCGCCGCCCTTGATATTTCCCTGTTTGGCGCTGATCTCAAACGGGAAACCGCCGGTATGGTTCATCACCATGCGGATGGTGAGCGGGGTTTTGGCCTTGACGAGGGTTTTCACTCCGTTCTGGTTGGAATCCAGCACCCAGAGTTCCTTAAATTCCGGCAGATATTTGGAGACGGGGTCATCCAGAGAGATCTTGCCCTCTTCGACCAGCATGGCGATGGTCACGCCGCAGAACCCCTTGGTCTGGGAACACTGCATGAAGACATCATCCATGGTGATGGGACGCTCGGCCGCGACGTCGGCATATCCCACGCAGGCGGTTTCCTGGATGCCGTCCTTGTAGAATACGTTGATTGCTCCGGGGAGCTGACCGCTCTGGACGTAGGGCATCAGGGCATCGCGGGCGAAGGTGGTCTCCGCGTTCCGGACGGAACAGTTGGTGGAACAGCAGCCGGCGATTATCGCCATGGCGGCGACGAACAGCATGGTTTTGAGGAGATGTTTCATGATTCCGGGTTCCTTGTGGTGAAAAATGGTTGTTTTTCCGGAAATGATTCTCTGAAGAAGCCGGGCATTTCCGGAAATAACCCACATTACAGTTGTAAAATAGTATCAATATTTGGGAAATGCAAATCTGCGGTCCGGAAAAATTATGAAAATCGTCCGTAAACAAAGTCGGATAACCACGATGGTTCCGGAAGATCGGGGAGGTGCCGGAGGACATGGGGAAAGCTGGCTTGCCGAATCGTTACGGCAGCCGGGATAATTTCGGCCCGATGGAGGTGTGTTAGTTTTGACAAATTAATTTTTCGATGGTAAAAACCGGTTTTCCCCGCTGGTTAACAGAATTTTTCAGAAAATATTACTGAAATCATTTGACAATGTTTGATGATTGAGTTATATTAGACTAAGTCATCGAGAAGAGCGGGGTTCCCACTGCCTTTTCGATGTGGCGGCAATTTCAATTCCAGAAGAGGACAGAATTTTTTTTGCTTATTTAATTAGGTGAGACTAATAATCGGAGTGAAACATGGACAATCCAATCGTTGAGCAGACCAGACGACGGCTCCTTCAGGCTTTTGACTACATTCTCGAATTTGACGGCTTCGGACACCTGGAAGTCGATACCAGAATCCTGAAGCGCGGACAGAAGGAGGTATTGATCCGCTGCGGACGGGAATATCGTTTCGTACTCGATGTACCGGTCACAGCTTCTTCAAAAAATTGATTACCGATTTCCCGCGGCAGGAGAATGACTCCTGAAGCGGAATATGCCGCCGATGTGGCTTCGGGGCTTTAAGATAAAAACAGGCGCCGGCGGGCGCAGAACTTTTTTTTCCGGATTCAACCAGATCGGAGGTATTATCATGTCTGTTGTGAAAAGAAAAAAACTCGTCGCAAGTTTCACCCTTATCGAACTTTTGGTGGTCATCGCGATCATCGCCATCCTCGCCGGCATGCTGATGCCGGCCCTCTCCACCGCCCGCGAACGCGGAAGATCCACCTCCTGCGTCAACATCCTCAAACAGTACGGCATGGCCAATCTGATGTACGCCAACGACTACAAGGCGATGTGTCCGATCCAGGGTCCCGGTTCGAAAACCTTCTACTACGGAACGCGCGGCGGTTCCCATGGGTCATTTACCTACAATCTCGCCGAAGGAGGATTTCTCCATCCCTATCTGGGCAACTCTCCTAAAGCGCTGGTCTGTCCCGCCTTTGATGTCGGCGGAACTTTCCGGGAGGCCCCTCAGGTCGGCGGCATCGGTTACAACCGGCTTGTCTGGGGCGGTTCCGTCGGCGACGGGGATTTGTCAATCAGCAACGGAAGAACCGCTCCGGAGAAAGTTGTCCGTTCCGCTGATATCGTGATGTTCGGCGATGCCGGGTCCTACGCCGGCGGCAAGGTCGGCGGCACCGGATATCTGGTGCCGAATGGAGTGGGCATGGTGGATAAAAGCGGTTCGGCACACTTCCGTCACAACAATTTTGCCAACCTGGTCTGGGTGGACGGCCATGTTTCCAGCGAGCGTTTTCTTGCCGGTACCGATCTGAAAACCGGACACTGGGAAAGC
>CAKUKT010000174.1 GCA_934663655.1 uncultured Victivallaceae bacterium | reverse complement strand
GTGCAACAATTCCCGCAGCAGCAGATCTCCGGCCGCCGGATTACTGACCGGCGACAACCGAAATTCCTGGGGATAACCATGCTTCCGGTAACCGATGTGACAGATCGAATCGAAACTTTCCGCCCAGAGAATTTTTGCCGCTTCCGGACGGGCGAAATATTCCGACATCCCGTAGAGTTCCATCGACAGAATCACCCGGATCGATTTCTCCGGTCTGGGAAGCCGCCCGGATTTGATTCCGGAGACCATCGCCCGGCACAATTCGATTATTGCCCCGGCTCCGGCGGCGTCATCGGGCACAAAAGGTTCGTACAGGTGGGCAATCAGCGCCACCTCCCGGCTTGATTTGCCGGGAATGCGTCCGGTCACGGTAAATACTTTGCCGTCATAAATTTTCGTCGCGCTTACCGCGTGGAGCAGCAGTGGTTTTTCTGCTTCGGCAATCAGTTTTTTTAGCATCCGGCCCCGGCGGGGAGTGATGAGAAAATAGAAAATTCTTTTATCTCCGGCGGCGTGATACCAGCCGATGTTTCCGGTACCGTTCATCCAGCGGACCCCGTCGTCGCACTCCTCGCCGGAAGGAGCATAGCAGGATACCACGCCGAGCGCACCCGCTTCGGCATATTTCGAACATCCTCTGCCGAATTCAGAGTCGCAGAAAACGATTTTTCCCGCCACCTCAGGTTTTTCCGGGTCGAGCGCGGAGGCGTCCACCACTTCCGCGGTGACGCCGCCCTCCGGAGTGGGAGCGCTCCAGATGGAAATCGCCAGCGGTTGTTCGTCGGTGTCGGCAAGCACCCGGTCGGCTTCCGGCAGCCGGTCATCGACGATCGTCAGCGTCGACCGTCCGATGGTATCCCATGCCTGCGGCATGATGCAGTCGAAGTAAGATGTTTTGCCGTCGGCCCGCAACGAATAACGACGGACATCCTTGAGTCCGGCTTTTTCGAGCTGACGCCGGCACCAGTCGGTGGAGCGATCGTAATTGGCGTAACTCTCGTTCCCCTCGAGGCGGTGAAGTTTTTCCGAACGACGGCGGAATGATTTAACATCAAAACTTCTGAAAAGTTCATCAAAGATCGCCAGATGATTCATTTTTCTCCCTCTCCCTGTTCAATGCTCTCATCGGTACGATAAGTAAAACTCCGCAACATGTTTAAAGAAGTCATTGACCGGATCCGGTCGGAAACAGTTGTCAAAGCACCATTTTAACTCCGTCGACGCTGCCAAGTCCGGCAGTGAGGCGATTGAGCATCTCCCGATCCGTAACCTGCGCCGCCGTCCGGTAGGCGCGATAACGGCCGCCGCCGGAAACTCCGCCGGGAACAAGTTCGACATCGACGCCGAAAGCAAAGAAAACTCCCTCTATTCCCGCCACCGCCGCGTCGTTTTTATCCGCTTCAACGATGATCCGAAATTCCCAGGCGCAGGGAAACTGAATCTCATTTTTGTTCATGTCAGCCATGTGTCACCGATTTTTTATCGTGGAGAGAAAACGTTCCATTCTGGCGATCGCCTCGGTAAGTTCATGTCTTCCGGACGCGTAGCAGCAGCGGACAAAACCCTCTCCGCCGGATCCGAAGGCATTTCCCGGAACCACCGCCACCTTTTCCGCCTTGAGCAGTTCGGCCGCAAACTCCTCCGAACTCATTCCGGTCGAACGCACGCTCGGAAACGCATAAAACGCTCCCCGGGGCATCAGACATTCAAGACCGATACGGTTCAGTTCGCCGACAAAATAATCGCGCCGCTCCCGGTAGCTTTCCCGCATCTCCTCCATCGCGGTGGAACCGTTTTTCAATGCTTCAAGCGCCGCTTCCTGTGCCACCGTGGGTGCACACATGATCGCATACTGATGAATTTTCATCATCGCATCGATGATCTCCGCCGGACCGCAGGCGTATCCGACCCGCCAGCCGGTCATCGCGAACGCCTTGGAAAACCCGTGCAGAAAAATCGTCCGCTCCCGCATTCCCGGAAGCGAAGCTATGGAACACTTCTCCCCGTCATACCAGAGTTCCGAATAGATCTCATCCGTAAAAACCAGCAGATCGTGGTCAATCGCAATTTTCGCCACCTTTTCCAGATCGGAGCGACTCATCACTGCGCCGGTGGGATTGCAGGGATAATTCAACAGCAACGCCCGGGTACGCGGCGTCACCGCCCGCAGAAGATCCTCCGGATCCAGCGCGAAACCGTTTTCAACCCGGGTCGTAACCGGCACCGGCACCCCGTGCGCCATGATGACTTCCGCCGGATAAGAGACGTAACAGGGTTCGGAATAGATCACTTCATCGCCGGGATTGAGCACCGCCCGGAATGCGATATCCACCGCTTCGCTGACCCCGATGGTAACGATACACTCTCTGGAATAATCGTATTCGACGTGGTAATTATTCTTCACATAACCGCATATTTCCCGGCGCAGCGACGGCATGCCGAGATTGGAAGTGTAAGCGGTATGTCCGCGTTCTATCGAATATATTCCACTCTCCCGGATCGTCCACGGCGTAGTGAAATCAGGTTCGCCGACACCGAGGGAAATCACATCGTCCATGGAATTAACCAGGTCAAAAAATTTCCTGATTCCACTTTTGGGAAGCGAGGCAATATGAGCGGCAACTTTTTCAGAAACAGATTTTGAGCCGTTCATAATTTTCATCATTCTCCATGATTTTGCCGGACTCCTTGTACTTGCGAAGCAGGAAACCGGTGGAAGTGGAAATCACCCCGTCAATCGTCGCCAGTTTGGAAGCTACGAAATTGGCCACACTCTGCAGCGAATCTCCGCTCACCGTCAGCAACAGATCATAACCTCCGGAAAGCAGAAAAAGATCCGTAACTTCGGGAAACTTGGCAATTCTTCTTGCCACCGAATCAAATCCTCCGTCGCGGCTCGGCGTAACCTTCACTTCAATCAACGCCTTAACCTTGGTTTCCGGAAGTGCGTCTTCATTGAAAATTACCGTGTAACCACGAATTACACCGCTTTTTTCCATTTCGGAAATCTTCTGCTGCGCCTCGGATTCACTGATACCGGCGCGCGAAGCAATTTCAGAAATATCCATGCGCGCGTTTTCGCGCAATAAATCGATTATTTTACTCATTTTTCAATCCTTCCGGCGGATTTAACGCACCATATTCAACAAAACCAAAGAAATCAATCCACTGTAAATCAGACTGTCCATGACATCAAACACCCCTCCCATTCCGGGAATGATCTTCCCCGAATCCTTGATGTCACAGCACCGTTTGAGCGCCGATTCGGTTATATCACCGAGAAAACTGCCGATGCCAAGCGCGGCGCCGGCCACGATATAGAAGTTCAACGACAGATCGCCGCAAATCCGGTAGAAGATCAGAGAAACCAGCATCGACAGGAGCAAACCGCCGAAAACCCCTTCCCAGGACTTTTTCGGACTGATTTTCGGCACAATTTTATGATTTCCATTCGGCAGAATTTTCGCACTTATCATCCCGAATATATACCCTCCGGTATCCATCGCCTTGGTGATGAGAATAACTATCAGCAGCATCGATATGCCGCCTTTACGAAGCGTCCCGCCGACAGCCACACCGTACAGCAATATCGACATCGAATAGAGAATCGTCAAACCGCCGGCGATTCCGAATGTGGTCAAGCCGCCGACAATCACCTCTTTGCGTCGGGAAATCACCGCCAGCCACGGCAGCACCAGAAAAACCGCCGATATCAAAATCACCATCCAGCTGTGAACATAACCGGCAAAACGGGTAGAGACCATCGCCAGCAGCAGAACTGCAAAAAAACTCACGACCGCGGCTATTTTGGGAAAGGTGGTGATCCCCAGTTTTTTCACCATTGCGCAGCATTCGTAAATCGCCGCCGATACCGCCAGGGGAGCACAGCATACAAATAAATACTTCCCGCCCGCCGGCCAGAAAAATATCGCCGCCAGCAGCGCCAGCAGCAGCGGAAAGGTGACAGCCCGATACTTAAGCATGAAGATTATCTCCGAAAATATTTCTTTCAACCTCGAGGCAGACCGCGTGATAAATTGGCAGATGCAGTTCCTGAATCAGAAAAGTTTCCGATTCCGGAGCGTCAACCACCGTATCTGCATATTTTTCGCAGCAGCCGTGACGATTTCCGGTCAGAAGAAAACTTTTGATCCCCTTAACCCTGGCCGCCATCAAGGCAAATTTGATGGTGGCGGCATTTCCTCCGGTGGATATGCCGATGAAAATATCCCCCTTGCCGCCGAGAGCATAGAGCTGCTGCGCGTAAATAAGTTCCGGATCGACATCATTGGCGAAAGCCGAAGAAAACCCGGGATGGCTCAAAAGCGAAATCGCCTTCAATCCCTGCTGCAGCCGCCCGGCCAGCCGTTCCCCATCGGCACCGAACAACGATGTGAAAGATTTTTTCTCAGCATCGGCAAGTTCACGACGGCTTTTAAACCCCTTGAGCAATTCCCCGCAGATGTGATCGGCGTCGGCGGCGCTGCCGCCGTTTCCGGCAACGAACAATGTACCGCCGTGACGATATGCTTCGGAAAGTTCGGAAACAAGCGCATTTATCTTCGGAACCAGCGAAACAAGTTCCGGTCTTCGATGCAAAAGATTTTCAATATGGGGAGGATTTGACATTTGAAATTGTTCCCGGGTTGATATATCTTATTTAAGATAACTCGGAATGGTTTTTTTTTCAAACCTCACGGTTGTTGAAAAGCTGTTAAAAAAGCCGGGAAAAAGCTGTTGACAAATGGTGATGTTTTTATTGTCAACCGAAGTACACCAGCTTTCATACCGGGTTATCAACAGGGTGAATGTCCGGTAACAAATTGAGGATCAATAAAAAAAATCAGTTGTCAACAATTTTCGGAAAGCCTGCTGTCTTTATATTTACATTTAAATTAATAATAAAATCAGTAAGGAGCCACTTCCGAAAAAGAGACAGATATAAAAGGATCCGCAAGATCGTTTCGAATCCGGATCGGGGATAATAAAACAGCCGGATGAATTTTTCAATCCGGACGATGAGCGGTTGGCAACAGTCAGATTTGACCTCTATTCTGACCGGCTGACTCGGAGATTGCGGCAGGTTTCCGCGTAAAGTCGGAACCGCCGGAAATAGAGTGAAAAAAACATGGTGCGGTGAATATAGTATCCGGCAGCCATTTTCAAAGGTTGTAAAACCCGGAATGCCGGGAGTCGCGGAGGGAAGAAAATGAAATTCAAGGTAAAACGGGAAAAACTTCAGAAGGCGTTGACGCGGGTCAACAGCGCTATTGGTTCGCGTTCGATGTTTCTGATGCTCGGCAACGTGCTGATGGAGGCGGATGCCGGCAAACTTACGCTGACCACCACCGATGTCGAACTGCGGGTATCGACCTCGATCGAGGCGGAAGTAAGTGAACCTGGCCGTACCACCGCTCCGGCTAAAAAGCTCACTTCGCTGATCAGCTGTTTCAGCGGCGAGGATGTGGAATTTGTCGTTGATGAACTCGATCATATCAAAATCTCCTGTGGAACCGGAAAGTTCAAGCTGCTGGGTCTGGCGGCTTCCGATTTTCCGGCGGAGGAGGAGTTTACTTCGGTGCGGGAGATCACCATCCGTGAAAACGAATTCAAACGGATGATCGGTTCGATCTCCTACGCGGTCAGCGCCGATGATTCGCGCAAGGTGCTTACCGGAGTGCTGCTGTCGCTTCGCGATTCGGTTTTTACCCTGGTGGCTACCGACGGCAAGCGCATGGCGATGCGGGAGAAGAATCCCGATGGCTTTGAAGGAGCTGACGGCGATGTGATAATTCCTCTCAAGGCGATCAACGAGGTTCGCAAACAGCTGGACGGCGACGGAGCGGTAAAAATTTCCGCCGGTGAAAAAGAGTGCGTTTTTGAAAGCGGTTCTTTCCGTTTGCGCACCAAATTGATTGAAGGAAATTATCCCAATTATCGTCAGGTAGTTCCGAGCTCCTTCAAGG
>CAKUKT010000173.1 GCA_934663655.1 uncultured Victivallaceae bacterium | reverse complement strand
CCACGAGGAGTTCGATCAGGGTAAAGCGGTTGAACCGACTGCGTCGGATTGCCGGCGAAGGAACTCCGCCCCGGGGGCTCTCGCTGCGGCCTGCGGCTGAAGAAAGAACTTTGGAGTACCATCCGGTCGGCCGGGGAAAATCTGATCTGCCGAGTCCGGGGTTGAATGTATTCATGATGCACCTCCCTGATTGGAACCGCTGCGACAATATCACGGTAACATCGCTACAAATATACCGTCCGGTGAAAAAAATCAATCCATCGGTTGCGTCCGATGAAAACTTTTGACAATGTTTTTGCAATTGCCGGTTCCAGGCGCCGGAAAACGATTCCGGAGAGCCAATCGGAAAACGGCGAAATCGGGTGCCCGCCCCGGCTTCCGCCGAAACTCCGGACAAAAACCGGTCGGATCGCCATTGCACCGCTTGAAACCACACCGAACCGGAGCTATTGTTAGAGGAAACATTTCCGCCACTGATGGAAGAAAACAATTCCTGGGGGTGTGCCGGTAAATAAAAACCTCCGGACGGCCGCGCCTCCGGAAAACACTGGAATCTCTGAAAGATGAGTTCGAAATCTTTTCTATTGCCGCTGGTGATGGTGATGGTGTTGCTGCCACTGATGACGGTGACGGCGGAAACTCTCCCGGCCGGCACGCCGCTATTTTCCGCACCGTCGCTGTTTTCCGAAGTAAAGGGGGTCGGGCCGGGAGAGGTGAAGCTGATCCGCGGCCCCTTCCGGGGCTTTACCGGGCAGCATCCGCTGGCCTGGTACAACGACTACTACGAAGTCGAAACTCCGGATGGAAGCCGGGCATTCTACACGCCGGATGCGACAATTCCGGCGCGCCCGAACATCTCGCCGCTGTTGTGGCAGACGCCGCCCCTGCCGGAAATCCGGATTTTGCTGGTGCTGACGGCAGCGGTCTTCTGGGTAGCGTTGCTGGTGAAGTTCCTGCGGGAACTTCGTTCCGGGGCGCTGGAGCCGGGTTCGACGGCGGAGGCATGTTACTGGGTAGGCCTGGCGGTATTGCTGCGAATCACGCTGGGTCTGCTGACGACGATACGTTTCGGCAATGTGATTCCGAGTGCGGCGGACGATCCCGGCTACTACAAGACCATCGCCGACATCCTGCGGGGAGACTGGACGGGGCCGTGGAACTTCACCATCGGGCTCGGATTTTTCTACCTTCCCTTCATCCTCGCGCTGGGAGCCGGTGAGTTCTACGACATCGCGGTGGCGTTCGACTACTTCGTGCTGCTGGCGGTGGGACCGGCGGCGCTTGCACTCGGCTTTCTGATCCTGCGCCGGATCGGCCTCTCGGTCCGGCAGGCGGGGGCGGCAATTATGGTACAGGCGCTGTGGCCGTTTGTGTTCTTCCACCTCGAGAACTGGAACTTGCAGAATTTCTCCTGTTTTTTCGCGTTTCCGCCCTCTCCGGACGCGCCTTACGGCTTCGCCCGCTACTACTCGTTCTGCATCAATGCCGGCTTCAACGCCATGAGCGACACCCCGGGACTGCTGATGCTCTTCGCCGCCATCTGGGCGGTTCTGGCGCTGCCGCTGCGTCGCCGCTGGGCGCTGGCGACGGGAGCGCTCTACGGGCTGGTCTGTATGATCAGAATAAACTACATACTGCTGGCGCCGCTGCTGATCTTCATCGCACTGAATCGGTTCAGCGGCAGCAAATCCGGCAGTGACGTCAAAGCGGCAGTCAGAGAACTGGCATGGCTTACCGGCCTGGCGGCGGCAGGATTTCTGGCGGTGTTCGGGCTGCAGTTCTACGCGAACATCCGGCAGTTCGGTTCACCACTGACCTTCGGTTACGTGCTCCACTACCTGGATTATGCCCCCGGCACCCGCCCAGCGGACGGTTTCACCTTCGCGACCCTGATGAAAGGGGTGCATATCCGGTTTCTCTCCGAAGCCAACCTCGCCCTGTGGGCACCGGGTATCGCCGCGCTGCTGCTGGAGAAATCGCGCTGTCGCCGGACAATCATCGCGCTCTGGACGGTGCCGTTGATCTGGTTCTTTTTCGGGTACAGCCACACCTTCTGCGACGCCCGGCGGTTTATTCTGCCGACGGTGACCGCGTGGTTCGGGGTATTCGCCGGTCTTGACTTCTGGCGCAGCGCACCGCTGCGGCACCGGGCAATCACCGTCGTACTGATTGCCGGCGCCATCTTGCTGGGGACGCCCTTGTTGAATCAGGCCGGAACCGCACCGTTTTTGCTCAACTACAGCGTCGGCCCGGAAGTATGGAGCTGGGTCAGAGTTTTCAGCTGGCTGATGGTTGCCGCAGCGGCGATCGGCGGACTATACCTTTTTTGGCGCGGATCGAAATCGGCGGGTATTCTGGTCTGGCTGAGCTGCGGGCTCTATTTTCTGGCTCCGCCGGTGCTCTTTGCGGCACTGCTGGCCGCGGTGCTGATCCGCGGGCTGATCGACGGGGTGCTGCTGGTTCGCGACAACTGGATAAAAACCCGGTAAACGGAATAATTCCTCTGCGTTCCACACGCGGAACGCGGGTTAAGCCGGTTCATCGCCGGGCACCACCGTAAATATCCCGCCGTCAACTTCTTTATCTGGAACTCATCCGGGTGCTGTATCACCTTCAACACGGCACGACATAAAAAAATCCGGAACGCCCATCAGAGGGACGTTCCGGTTTATCCACAGAAATTTTCGTCATCCCCATTCAGGGGATCTTTCCCACGCCGACCGACAGACGAGCTACGCCGTCCGCCGACCCGGCGGAAGGATTATTCGACCACGGACGTCATGTCGTTGTTCTTCTTGAACTTTTCAAACGCCTTGACCGCGTCGTCGTTCTTGCTCTCCGCGGCCCGGGCATACCAGTCGTAGGCACGCTTCTTGTTGGCCTGAATCAGGACCTTGCCGTCATCGTTCTTCTCGCCCTTCTCAAAGATCTCCGCAATCCGGAGCATCGCGTAGATGCCAGCTCCCTCGGGCTGCGTCGCGGCGAGTTCGAAGAACTTGCCGGCGGTCTCGTCGTCAGCTTCGACACCATAGCCGATGAGATAGATCCGGGCAAGCGCGATCGCCGCATCGGTATCACCACCTTCCGCCTTGGCCTTGAAGGCGGCGAGAACGCGGTCACGACCGGCGGCGGCTTCCGGAGTGTTCTGCTCGGCGGCGCTGCCGTACCAGTAGATCGCTTTGGGAGAATCCTGCTTCACGACCACCTTGCCGCCCTTTTCCTCGTCGATCACACCGTTTTCATACATTCTGGCGAGCATCATCTGCGCCTCGGGGATTCCCTCCTCGGCAACGAGCTGATAGAAACTCACGGCGACCGGAATATTGCGCTTCACGCCAAGCCCGTTGTGATACATCTTGCCGAGCTGCAGCGTAGCGGCGATCTCGCCGTTGCGGGCACAAACCCGGTAATGTTTGAGCGCCTCGGCAAAATTCTCCTGCTTGAAAGCGTTGTCAGCAAGCAGAATGGTTTCCTCAGGCACATACACATCCAATTTCAACGGATCCGGCCGGAGAAAATCCTCGCGAGTACCGATCGGACTCAGTTCAACGACCGCAACCACAATGAAGACATAGGAAAGAACCAACGCATATTTGCTGAGGCTGCCAGCTTTCTCATATTTGGGCAGTTCGGAATCGGGCACCACCTCGCCATGACGCCGCTTCTTCCAGGCGAAAGCGATCTGTGCGGCCGAGAAACGACGTTCGGGGCTGAACAACATCTCGTCGGAGGAGCCGCGCCAGGAGAGGATGCCGACCGCAATCATCAACAGGGAAGCCAGCCACCAGCCGATAATTCCGTAGGTGAGCCACAGGGTGTTGAAGTTCTCCGGAAGTTCAGCGACGTTGCAGTACTCATAAGTACCGAGTCCGGCGTTGTAAAGGCCCACCAGTGTCAACAGCAGAGAGTAGATCCGGAAGAACAACTGAGAACCGCGGGTACGGATGTTGCGGTATACGTAAGCGACCGCCAACAACAGCACATAAGGAATTACCGCAACAACAAGAACACTCATCCAGGGATCTTTCGGGTCGGCGGCCATCACTTCGTATCCGCCGACTGCGAGTACGATGATGGCGGCGATGTAATGGATCGCGCCAAGGTTCGGCAACAGTGCGGAGACGCGATAATGCTCCATAAGCTGCATGTCGGAAAGTTTTTCCAGGCTTTCCGGAACCTTCGATTCACTCATCTTTTCACTCTCCTTTACTTGATTATATGATGGAAAATATATAAGAAAAACCAACTCTTCTCTGCTGCACAAAAAAGATGCTTCCTAATAAGGTAACACCTTTGGTAGAATTTTTCAAATCAAAAGTTCACCAATTTGTCATGCAAATGGCAGAAAAACCGCTCTCTCCAGCGGTCCGCGGTTGGGAGAGTGCAAAGTCAGTCGGCGTTGGCCGTCAAAAGTTCTGAACACCATGCCATGGCCGCCGTCACGACCGAAAAAAGGCTCCTGTTCCTGCCGCCACGGCCCGAGTATCCCGCCTTCGGAACGGGCAATCCCCATTGCATATCCTTCGTTGCCGAAACTCGACCACAGCATCGCCAGCCCGCCGCCGTCGGTAAAGAGAAACGGTCCGTCAGTCACCCGGCAACCGGGACGGATCTCGCGTGTCCATGGCGCCTCCGAGGCGTGAAACAACACCACCGGCTCGCCGGCCGGGGCCGTGAAATCATCTTTAAGCGGCATCGCACAGATCGTACCGTCGCCGATCTGCAGCCATTCATGGCAGAAAATCATCCACGGCCGCCCGGAACCATCGATATGAAGTGTTCCATCCAGACACTCCCAATCGCGCGGTGTCAACGCGCCGTCGCCGACCGGCAGGTATGGTCCCTGCGGCGCCGCGGCGGTCAGCAACTGGGTGCCGCGGCAGGCGGTATCGGATTTGAAACTGGCGGCCATCCAGTAACGCCCGTTGATGAAATGAACTTCCGGCGCCCAGAAGTGGTATTTCCCCCAGAAATCCGCCGCCGGTTCAAACGCACGGAACGGCCCCTCCCATTCCCGGAGATCGGCACTGCGGTAGCAGTCAAACCCATGTCGTCCCGGACGAGCAACGCCGGGATCGGCGTCGGTAGTGCCGAAAAGCCAGTAGGTTTTCTGCAGCTCAACCGGCAGAATGAATGGATCACGAATCGGAATTTCCTCCAGACGCATATCGTACTCCTCAGATTGCCTCAAAGCCCCCGATGCGCGCCTCCGGACCGCCATCCACGGTCGAGAGCGCCCGCAGCCTCAGAAAGCGCGCCCGTACCGGTTCAGCAAAGATCACCCGGCAGGGCTGGGGGTTGTTGGGGGTGTTGCCAAATTCACCGGCGACACATCGCCGGCAGGCGTCGGCATCAATGCCGGCGCAGATTTCGTATTTGAAGATGTGACCGAACCGACCCGCGGGCGGGATCACCAGCACGCCATTAACCATCCGTTCTTCCCCGAGGTCGAGTACAAATTCCGCCGGAAGTCCGGGCGGAACGCTCCATTCCCGGGTCGGCGGCGCCACCTCATCCGCCGCGGGAACGGCAAGTTCCGGGATCCGGAACAGCCCGACCCGCAGCAGCGGCGCTTCACCGCGGGAGGAATCGATTACGACCCGGCCGCGACGGGCCCGGACGAGCGGGAAACGGTTGAGTTCCCGGATGCCGATGGTGGCGCCGCGGCAGATGATCCGCGCTTCTCCAGCCGGGGACTCGATTTCGAGATGGTACTCTTCGACCCGCTGTCCATGATTCACAACATCCTCGGCGAGTTCAAGGCAGTTGAATTCGCGTTCGGTCCCGAAATCGAACGCCAGCTCACCCCGGTTGCCGGGCAGGAGATTTTCAGAAAATGCCCGTTCGAGATAGTCGTGAAATTCCCGCAGCCTCGCCACATCGGTCTCATGGAAAAGTCCGCGCTGATCCGGCGGGACATTCAGCAGCAGCACCGCGTTGTGTCCGGCGGAATTGAAGTAGATGTCCACCAGTTCGGCGAGAGACTTCACCCGGTCGTCCTCGTCGCGGTGGTAGAAC
>CAKUKT010000172.1 GCA_934663655.1 uncultured Victivallaceae bacterium | reverse complement strand
CATTCACCTGAAGGCAGCCGATGCGGGGGGAGGGAGCAGAAAAGTGAACCAGCAGCGTCGGAAAGAAATTCTTGCCGCAATGGAGCGTCGCGACTTCCTTGATACCGGAGAAGCCGCGGAAATATGGCACACCAGTGAATCGAGCATCCGGCGTGACTTTACATTTCTGGCTGAAAACGGGTTGGTTCGTCGGGTGCGGGGAGGAATACGTCGGATCGGAACCGCCGAAAACGCCTCGATTCCATTGCCGGTACGCAACAGCTTCTTCGTGGAGGAGAAGCAGGCGATCGCGCGGCGGGCTTCGGTCTATCTGCCCGCGGACGGGGCGATTTTCCTTCACGGTGGTTCCACTTCGGAGATGATGCTTCCCTACATCGAACGCGGCTGCGTGATCACCGACTCGATCAGTCTCAGCGAGGAACTCCGGCGCAAGTATGCCGGCGGCGGCGGGCCGGAAGTTATCCTGCCGGGGGGATCATTTGATTTCAAGGCGGGGGTGCTCTGCGGCTCGCGGACAGAGAGCGCTCTGGCGCAATACCGGGTTGATGTGGCCTTTTTTTCAACCCGCGGTCTGGATGAGCGGGGATTGCTCGACACCAACGATCAGATCGCTGCAGTATTGCGGACGATGATCCGGCATGCCCGCAAAGCGGTGCTGCTGGCCGATCACAGCAAGTTTTCCAGTTTCGGTATTGCCAGGGTGGTCGGCTGGGAGGAGATCGACGCTATCATCACCCGCCGTACTCCGGAAAACGCCGGAATGCTTGAACAGCTCGTGCAGCAGGGCGTCCCGGTGGACTCGGTTTGAAATCCGGTGCAGCTTCTCCAATTCCGCCGTTCATTTTGACCCCGGGTCCGGTCTTCGCGGCGCGCCGGAATGCTTGAACAGCTCGTGCAACCGGGCCTCCCCGGGTGGACTCGGTTTGAAATCCGGTGCAGCTTCTCCAATTCCGCCGTTCATTTTGACCCCGGGTCCGGCCTTCGCGGCGCGCCGGAATGCTTGAACAGCTCGCGCAACCGGGCCTCCCCCGGTGGACTCGGTTTGAAATCCGGTGCAGCTTCTCCAATTCCGCCGCCACCTTGCCGGACCGGCCGTATCGGCACGGTTGCCGTTGCCCGGCATTCACGGGTTCAATCGTTTTCCGGCTCCGGCAGCGTCCGGATCGCGGCTATCTCCTGCGAAGAGAGTTCGCCGACGAAGAAATAGCTCACCGTGATTTCCGGGTGGATGTTCAGGAAAGCCAGGGTACGTTTCAGGGCGGGGGAGTTCAAGTCCTGCATGGTTACCACCAGGTGCGAAAAGCCGGTCTTTTCAAGAATCTCCTCAAGCTGGGCGGTGTCGCCGAGCACATTGAAGCCGTAGACGTTTTTGTGCCGCAGCGCCCGGTTGTCATCGATGATGCCGACCACTTGCGTGAGCACGTCGTTCTTTCTGCGGCAGAAGAGGTTGGTGGCGAACAACCGGCAGCCGAGTCCGCCGCCGAGAATGACGATCCGTTTAACTCCGGAGGCGTCGGCGGCCTGGAGATAGATGTTGTGCAGGCCGAAACTCTCGATGTAACGCACGAAGAAGCGTTCGCCGGCGATCATCATGATCAGCAGCAGGTAGAAGAGCACGAACGAGAGGAAAAATTCCCGTTCCGGCAACAGCAGAAACGGCGAATAAGTACAGGACTGGATATAGAAGATGTAAACGATGATGAATTCCAGCACCATCGCCAGCGTGACCATTTTGATCAGCAGGTAGAAACGATTGATCCCGGCCCGGAGCCAGAAGGTGCGGTAAACCCCGGAGACGAAGAGCACGATGACGAACGGGGTGAGCAGTATCGTCAGCGACAGCGGATCGAAACATCCCTCCGGATTGTCGAAAATCAGCAGACAGACGATCGTGTAGGAGATGAGCAGCATCAACATATCGAGCAGCGGATGCACCGAGACCAGCAGGGTGCTGCGGCGTGGCCGGTTGATGCCTTTGAGCATCAGCGTCATTGAATTGAGAATTTCGATATCCGCCAGCCGGATGGTCATGATAATGCCGCCGAGCAACAGAAAATAGACAAGGGCTGGAGCTTTGCGGTCGGCGAGGATCACCAGCAGGGCGCCGACGGAGAGCAGGGCGGCGAAGATATAGAGATAGCAGGCGGTTTTACTGCTGCTGCCCTGATTGCGTTTCAGCAGCCGGTGGTGGAGATGGTCGTGATCGCCCTCCATGATGCCGCCGCTGTTTTCAGGGTCGTTCATTTTGCGCATCAGGCGCCGCCATATTGCGAGCACCACGTCGAAGATCGGCACTCCGAGCGCCAGCAATGGTACCAGCAGCGAGGTGAAGGTGACGGTCTTGGAGATCGCACTGGTGCTCACGCAGGCGAAAAAGAGGCCGATGAACATACTGCCGGTATCGCCCATGAAAATTTTGGCAGGATAGAAGTTGTAGCGGAGGAAACCGAGGCAGCTGGCGAAAAAGATCAGCATCACCACCGCCATCGCGGCATCGCCGGAACTGATGATGCTCCAGGCGGCCAGCGTGAGTGAGGATATGCACGCGAGTCCCGCCGCCAGTCCGTCCAGCCCGTCGATCAGGTTGAAGGCGTTGATGATGGCGACCACCCAGAACACCGTCAGCACCAGCCCGAGCAGCGGCGGCAGCTGGTAGCCGCAGATCACTGAAAAACCTTTGCCGCAGCAGAACACCATCACCGCAGCGATGATCTGGGCTCCGAGTTTGACGTAGGATGATAATTCGTAACGGTCATCGAAAAATCCGGTGATCAGGATTACTGCCGCCGGAGCGGCAAAACAAAGCAGTGTCTGAGTGACGGCGGCATGAGCGGCGGTATCCCGGAAATGACCGCCCAGACAGTACAGGGCGGCGGTGATGAAAAAGGCTGCGGCAATAGCGAGTCCGCCCCCCCGCGGCGTCGGCGCCTTGTGAGCGTGTCGGCCCCGCGGTATGTCCATCAGGCCGATACGCGGCAGCAGAAAGATGCAGCACTTGGTGAGTACTGCGGAAATCGCCGCCGCCGCCACCGGATAGAGCAGAAGCCCCGAATAGGCGGCAACATGCCTGAACCACATTATCACACCCTCTGAAGGAGAAGTTCTTTGAAACCACAACTCTATAATATAGTCTGCGGTATTTTTTTTTTCAAATGAATCGGCTTCGCGGTTGGGTAAAAGATTGTTTTTTTCGTTATTTCGGTTATAGTATGTGGAGAAGCGGGGATTCAGAGATGAATATGCAGATTAAACAGCGGTCTCATCGGAGGCTGATCCGGCGCCGGGCCACCTTGTTTGAGGCGATGGCGGCATTGTGTCTGCTCTTCTTTATTTTTCTGGCGTTGCTGCAGATCTATCAATGGAGTCTTGAGCGGTTGTTCTGTCACTATTCGGCGTTTCACGCGTCGAAGGCGATGGCGCTCGGCTACCGGATCAATCTTGCGCTGCGGGGGGCGCGGGTGGCGGCGATTCCGATTTCGGGGATGCGCCGTGGTTCGACCAGCGGGGATGAAAAAGAGGACGCCGAAGCCTATATGACCCGGGGGGACGCCAGCGGGGTCTGGTATGATTACTGGTATCCGCAGCAGAACGGCGCTCCGGAAATCGAACTTTACGGCGGAAGAGGGGACAGTTTAAACACGACCGTCATCACCCTGAAAAACGCTCCGTTGCTCAATCACAATCTCGGTCGGTTGTTCGGGATCGCCGAAAATCCGGAACCCCGCGGGAGTGTGCCCATGTATGATTATTCGGGAATCTTTCTGGAGGATTAGTCGTGATGGAGAAGTACAATCGCGGCGCTTCCGGACAGGTACTGATTGTCGGCGTGGTCATGCTGGTGGCGCTGCTGGTGGCGCTGTTGTTCCTTTTTGATGTCCACAATGTGATCCGGGCGAAAATGAAGGTTGAAACCGCGCACCAGTCGGCGGCGGTTGCCGGAGCCGAATGGCAGAAGGAGTCGCTGAACCTGATCGGGGAAATCAACCTGATTAAAGCATGTGCCACCCTGCTGGAGGGGGATGCCGAATGGCGGGAGGCGCTGCCCGTGTATCCGCCGCCGGAACGCCGTGAAGCTGCGCTCCGGCAGCGGATTGCGCTGCTTACGGAGATGCAGACTCGCGTCTCCTTTCTCGGTCCGCTGGTCGGTTTCGCTGCCGCGCAGCAGGCGGCGAAAGCGAACGGACTGCCTTCCCACGGCAAACTTGAAGAATATATTGACCTGCTGCGCAATGACTGGCGTTACCGGGAGGGGCTGGGCGGGGCTCCGGATGTGATCAACAATTACCGCTGGCGGGAATCGTACACCGGGACGTTGGAAGCGATTGTTTCCGGGGGGGTGGCGGTCTTTCCCAATTCCCGGATGGGCAACAATCCGGTGGTGTTCCCGCCGGAACTGGCGAGTGAATCCTTTTACGAACGGATTATGCTGCACGCCGATGAGATCGCCGAAAGCGATCCACCGGATCTCTCTCAGAGCAGCTGGCAGGACGAACTCTACCGATTCGTCAAGAATACCAGCGGTTATCCTTTCCGGGACGCCGATTATCGCGAGAAGTGGTGGGACATCGATTATTCGCTGACCGATTTCCCCGGCGAAAGCGAGATTTTTACCCTTGGACTGCGCACCGGTCCCGCCGGTTATGGCGGGGTGGTCGGTTACGACGACGGGGAATTTGCGCTCCGGCGCGAATTTGGCGAACTGACCGCCGACGAGCCGGATCTGGAGATCTACCGTGATGCGGCGTCGCTGCCGGCGGATATGAAGTGGTTCTGTTACGATTTCTCCTGGTACCCGGAATATTATCGCGGCAAATATGACAATTACGACAGCGAACATTTTGATTACTGGTTCGGCGGGGTGACGCTGCGACGCAAAGTCAGGGACAAGTATATTTACGAGGGTCCGGCCGCCTACGTCGAGGGGTATGTTTCGCTCGGATTGACGGGACGGGTGACGGGGAGCCGGAATTTCCGTGGCGACCCGGTACGGTTGCGTTCGGCACGTTCGGTGAGAATCGGCAGCCGCCGGGACACGGGGGGCGACGCCGGAAGTTCGACTACTGATTATCGTCCGGGGGCGATTGCAAAGCCGCTGGGGGAACTTTCCGATGAGCGGGCGCCGATTGAACTGCCGCTGGTATTGCCGGTTTTCGACCGGACTTCACTGCTGCCGACCTATATGCCGATACCTTACGGGTTCGGAGTGATGCGTCCGGGGTGGTCGGCGTTGAGTTTATTTCTGAACTGGCTGGCGGGGGAGGAGTCGCTCTTTGAACCGGAACACTCTCCACCGGCGTCATGTGATCTCTTTTATCGGGCGCTGACCGAATACCTCTCCGACGGACCGGGGTTCCGTTATTACGGCTGGAATCCGGGATTCAATGAGTCGTCATTCGACAGCCGCTGGCGTGATTCGCTGGAGAAGTGGGAGGACAACTGGCAAAAGGAGGTGTACAGCAGCGGCAACCGTTCCGGCGCCGGCTGGCTCCAGCAGCCGAAACGTTGCTACGATGCGCTCGCGGGCGGCGAGGCCGGCGGCGGCCGGGTGCGGATGGAGGACTTCATCAACGGCGGCGAAGCTGAACGGGTCTATCTGAACGAATATTCATATTATGTGGTGGATGCCAATGGTCACGTCATCAGCAACGATGAACTTGATCCCACCGTCAAATATATGACCGGCGGCGGCAGCGGCAGCGGCAACGGATACGGCGGCCGTACCGATGGGCCGGATCTGCAACCGGGACCGCCGCGTTTCTGAGGAAGGAAGTCAAATGTACGGACGAAGATCAGAGCAGAGCGGTCAGGCGACGATGGAACTCGCGGTGCTGCTGATCGCTTTTACCGCGATGATTCTCGGAATTATTTTTGTCGGCGGTCTCGGCATCGCCCGCAACGAGGCACTGCTGGAGGCCAAGGCGGCGGCGGAGGTCTCCTCCCGGACCGCGGCGGCGTCCGTTCAAACCGGCGGTAATGAATATCTGGGATGGAGTTACACTTCACTGGATCTTTACGGTGATGGTTCGAGTTCGATTC
>CAKUKT010000171.1 GCA_934663655.1 uncultured Victivallaceae bacterium | reverse complement strand
CCTCAGCGTCAAAAACGTCGTTGAACGTGACAACCACGGCAACGAACTGTACGAAACCACCGACAGTTCCGGTACAGTCACCATCAAGAGCGGAGGGGAGAGATTGCTCAGCTCGTGGGTGCAGGAACTCGAAGTGGAACAGACCATCGGCGTGCCCATCCTCTGCGAACTGCCGATACTCAAATATATCTTCGGAACCACCACCACCACC
This sequence comes from uncultured Victivallaceae bacterium, assembly GCA_934663655.1. Lineage (GTDB taxonomy): Bacteria > Verrucomicrobiota > Lentisphaeria > Victivallales > Victivallaceae > UBA1784. The sequence goes on along the minus strand of CAKUKT010000171.1, from coordinate 5,841 downwards.
CGGGAGAACCTCTTCTATCTCGTTTCGGTGGAAACAGCACTCATCCATCCCGATTCCGACATCGCCGCCATCACCGGCAGACTTGTTTCGGTGCCGGAACTCGTCAACAACCCCGCGAAAGGTGAATAATCATGTCCAGATATCGACTGTTTCCTGCAACCGCAACGCTGTTCCTGGCGCTGACCGCGGCCGCCAACCAGCAGCCGACCGGCAATGACAATCCCGCTTACAGTCAGAGTAATGTCCAGGCGCAATTGCGGCTCAATATCCGCGAGGGAGCCGAAGTGGTACACTTCATCCGCGACACCAATGACCCCCGGATCATCACCAAGACCTACCTGCTGAAACACGCGGACCCCTATTCAATCCGCCCCTACCTCCGGGAGATGGTTCAGGCGCTGCGGGTCGATTACAACACCCCGGCCGGGCTGGCCAACCCCGATTATTACAACACCTACAGCAAGGAGAATCAGGCGGGAACCGGCAAATTTTTTGTTCCCACCGGCATCGAATGCCTCAAATTCGCCGACGGCACCGGGGCACTGCTCGTCTCGGCCGAAGCCTACCGCTTTGAGAGCAGCGAATACGGGATGGGGATCGACGCGCTGGTGGCGGCACTGGACCAACCGGGAATCATGAACTCCTCCGGTCAGCCGAAATACATCTATTTTCCGTCCTGCCGCAGCGCCGGCGAACTGCAGCAAATGATCAAGCTGGTTGGAGCCAATGTTTCCAACGATACCGTGGAACTGATCGGCGGCAAAGACAAGGTGGAGGTGGATGAGGAACTCAACTGTCTTTTCTTCAATACCGCGCTCTATTCCCGCAAGAACATCGAAGCGATGCTCCGCATCTACGACGTTGCCCATCCGGAGATCCGCCTCCGGTGCCGCGTATATGAACTTGACGCCGAGAACGACGGAATGATCGGAATGGATTTTCAGTCCTGGAAAAACAACGACGGAGTGAAACTCTTCGGCGCCGGCGCCAACTATTCGCGGAATTTCAACCTGTCGGACGCCGTCGGCATTGTCGATCCCCAGGGCACCGTGAACACCAACTATTTCAACTTTGAACCGAGATGGAACACCCGCTTTCTTGATTTTCTCGTCTCCCGCGGCAAAGCGAAGGTGATTTCCACCGGGGAGCTCACGGTGCAGAACGGTTCAACCGGCAACCTTACGCGTTCGAGCGGAGTGCTCTACGCCCAGCCGACCGCCATCGAATCCCAGCCGGGTGAACCCGAACACGGCAACACCATCGAAGTCCGGCCGGCCAATGATCAATTCCGCTTCGAACTTGAGATCACTCCTTCGATAACGGAAAAGGCCGCCACGCTTAAAATCCGGGTCAACACCGTCAGCATGCTCGGGATAACCTCCGACGGCAAGATCCGTACCGCGGAATATTCCACCGACCAGCGAATGATGCTCGGAACCGGCCGGAACCGTTTTTATCTCGGCGGCATTGAAAAATCCCAGGTCGTCAGTGATTCAGTCGGGGTACCGCTCCTCAAGGATCTGCCGTTGCTGGGCTGGCTTTTTGCCACCGAACGGGAATCCACCAAACGTTCGCAGCTGGTACTCGTCGCCGAATGCGAGGTGATCCGTCCGGATACCCAACTCAATCCCGGAGCAGTCAAGGAGATTGAACTCATCCGCAACGCCACCGCCGACGCCGGAGACAAGAATCGTTACGGGTACCGCCAGCTGCTGATCGACGACGAACGTTAACACAATCCTAACCAAAGCCGAATTGTGCCGCAACAATCGGGAAGTACATTTGATAATATAAACCGAAAGGAGATCGTCATCATGAAAATAAAACCATCGCGAATCCTCATGGCTTCCACAGCGGCCGCCGCTCTGTTCGGTGGCTGTGCCGATGAAAAATCCTCCATAACCCTCAACGGCGCCGGAGCCAGCTTTCCGGCACCGGTTTACCAGAGCTGGAGCCACACCTATTCCGAAAGCCACCCCGGAACGCGGGTGAATTATCAGAGTCTCGGTTCCGGAGCCGGGCTCAATCAGTTGAAGGCCGACACGGTCGATTTCGCCGGTTCGGATGATCCGCTCACGCTGGAGGAACAGAAGGCGGCCGGGCTAACCCAGTTCCCGATGCTCACCGGCGGAGTGGTGGTGATCGTCAACGTTCCCGGGGTGGCATCCGACGCCCTCCGGCTTGACCGCGCGACTCTGGCCGCGATTTTTCTCGGCAAAATCACCAACTGGAGCGCTCCGGAAATTAAAAAGCTCAATCCGGAAATCCAATTGCCGGATCTGGCGATCACCGTCGTCCGCCGGGCCGACGCCAGCGGTACCAGCTTCATTTTCACGGATTATCTCTCCAAGATATCTCCCGAATGGCGCGATACCGTCGGCAGCGGGTCCTCGGTCAAATGGCCGACCGGCATCGGCGGTCAGAAAAATCCCGGCGTCTGCAACAGCGTGATGAAAATCAACGGGGCAATCGGCTATACCGAATACACCTACGCGGTCGAAGCTAAAATCGCCACCGTCCAGCTGGAAAACCATGATGGCGCATTCGTCGCCCCCACTCCGGCAAGTTTTGCGGCGAGCGCCGCCGGCGCCGACTGGGAAAACGCGCCCGGCTTCTACATGGTGCTCACCGACCAGCCCGGCGCGGAATCATGGCCGATCACCGGAGTAACCTACGTACTGATGCGCAACGACGTTGATGAAAAAACCGCCGCGGAACTGATAAAATACTTCCGCTGGTGCTTTGACGCCGGGCAGGCGACCGCCCGTCGCCTCAACTATGTGCCGCTGCCCGCCAACGTCGTATCGCTGATCGAAAACCGGGTTTTCAACCGTTGAACATCAACCGCCGAGAGAATGGGTGAGAGCGATGATTGAACCGGTTAAAACGCACAATTTCGACACGCTGTTCAGGTGGAGCTGCTTTGGCTGCGCCGCGATCGCCGGAGTGCTGATGCTGGGATTTTTCATCCAGCTGGCGAGTGCGAGCACCGAGACGTGGAGAACCTTCGGTCCGGGTTTCATCCTCTCCGCGGAATGGGATCCGGCCGCCGGGAAATTCGGCGCGCTGCCGAGCATTGTCGGCACGCTGCTGACCACGGCGGTCGCCCTGCTCCTCGCCCTGCCGCCGGCCTTCGCGGCGGCGCTCTATCTCGTCGGCGCCCGTCCGCTTCCGGCAGCGCTGCTCAGCCATGCGATCGACCTGCTCGCGGCGATTCCGAGCGTCATCTACGGCATGTGGGGATTGTTTGTTCTGGCGCCGTTGATGCAGAAATTCGTTCAGCCGTTTCTGGCCGCCATTCCGGGGTTTTCCGCGCTGCGTCTGTGTTCGGAAAACTTCAACGGGTTCGGCATACTGACCGCCGGAATTATTCTGGCGATCATGATTCTGCCCTACATCTGTGCGGTAATGCGCGACGTATTTCTGATGACGCCGCCGGTGCTGCTGGAATCGGCATACGGCGTCGGCTGTACCCGTTATGAAGTGGCCAAGGATATAATTCTCCGTTATGGAATCCGCGGTATTCTCGGCGGGGTGTTCATCGGTCTCGGCCGGGCGCTCGGAGAGACCATGGCGGTGCTGTTCGTGATCGGCAATCTGATGGAACTGCCGCACAACCTCTTCAGTTCCGGAACCACGATCGCGGCCACTCTGGCCAACAACTTCGCCGAAGCCGACGGCCTGCAGCGCAGTGCGCTTTTCGCCCTCGGATTAATCCTGCTGGCGATGAGTTTCGGCATCCAGGCGCTTTCGCAATACTATCTTCGCGCCACCGCGGCAAAACGGGGGGAAAAATGACCAGACGTCCACTGTTTCCGCGCAAAATGCGCGACTGGTTGCTCCGGGTATTCTCCGCCCTGGCGGTGGTACTGGCGGTGGGGGCGATGCTCTGGATCATCAGTGTGGTGTTTCTGCGCGGCCTCGAAGCGCTGAGTCCGCGACTGCTGATTACGCCGTCGCGTCCTTACGGCGGCGCCGGCGGCATCGCCAATGCGCTGCTGGGAACGCTCTTCATCACCCTCGGAGCCGCGGCACTCGCGGTGGTGCCGGGGGTTGCGGCGGGGATCTACATGTCCGAATTTTCCCACGGCGGACGACTCGGTGCGGCACTTCGCTTTTCGGCCAACGTGATGATGGGGGTGCCGTCAATTCTGGCCGGACTTTTTGTTTACGCGATCATCGTGGCTCCGAGCGGGAACTTTTCCGGATTCGCCGCCTCGGCGGCACTGGCGATCATCATGTTTCCGGTGGTGATGCGCACCACCGAGGAGATGCTGGCGATGGTGCCCTATTCGCTGCGGGAATCGGCATTGGCTCTCGGCATGACCAGAACTCGCGCCACTCTCCGGATCGTCTGTAAAAGCGCCGGTCGCGGTATGCTGACCGGAATACTGCTTTCGCTGTCGCGCGTTTCCGGAGAAACCGCGCCACTGCTGTTCACCGCGATGTATTCCGACGCCTGGCCGAACAGCTATTTCACCGGTCCGATCGCCAACCTGCCGGTTCTGATCACTGAATATTCCACCAACTCGCCCTTTGAGGAAATGCATCGCGTGGGCTGGAGTGCGGCCCTGGTGGTGATGCTGCTGGTGTTGCTGATAAATCTCTTCACAAGAATATGTTTCCGGGAGAAAAAACATGGCCGTTAAGATCAAGGCTGAACATCTGAACTTCTATTACGGCGCCCATCAGGCGCTTTTTGACAACAATCTGGAGATAGAATCCAACCGCATCACGGCGGTGATCGGCCCATCCGGCTGCGGTAAATCGACTCATCTGCGGATCTACAACCGGATTTTTGAGCTCTACCGTGAACAGCGGGCCACCGGTTCGCTGTTCATCGACGGTGTGGATGTGCTGTCAGCCGGGGTGGATGTACTTGAACTTCGCCGCAAGGTGGGGATGATTTTTCAGAAACCCACCCCCTTCCCGATGAGCGTGTTCGACAATGTTGCCTACCCGCTGCGGCTCCACTTCCGGATCTCCGGCACCGAACTCGCCGACCGGGTCGAAGCGGCTTTGCGCGGGGCGTCGATCTGGAACGAAGTCAAGGACAAGCTGCGTTCCAGCGGACTGGCGCTTTCCGGCGGCCAGCAGCAGCGCCTCTGTATCGCGCGGGCGATCGCCGCTGAACCCGAAATCCTGCTGATGGACGAACCGACCAGCGCGATCGATCCGGTGGCGACACTCAAAATCGAAGAACTGATGTCCACCCTGCGGGAGAAATTCACGATCGTGATCGTGACCCACAATATGCAGCAGGCGGCGCGGATCAGCGACTACACGGCCTTCTTCTATCAGGGGAGAATCGTTGAAGCAGGTGAAACCGGACAGATATTCACCAACCCCTCCAACCCTAAAACCGAGGAATATATAACCGGGAGATTCGGATAATCATGAAAGCTCATTTCAACTATGCTCTCGAAAACCTGCAAAACCAGCTCTCGGAGGTCGCCGCCCGGGCGGAAAGTGCGGTTCATCTGGCATTTTCGGCGGTGGACGGCAATTCGGTGGAGGTAGCGCAGCAGGTGATTCACGACGACTTCGGCATCGATGAGATGGAAGTGAAAATCGAGGAGGAGTGCCTGAAAATCCTCGCGCTCTACCAGCCGGTGGCCTCGGATCTGCGGCTGGTCATCACCATTCTCAAGGTCAACAACGAACTGGAACGGGTCGGTGATCTCGCGGTAAACATCGCGGAACGGGTCACCGACATGGCGCGATATCGCGATGCGGAAATTGAAAAACCCGACTTTCGTGATATGGTATATAAAGCGTGTGAAATGCTGGGAATGGCGCTCGATTCACTGACGATGCACGAGGTGACGACGGCGGCCCGGG
>CAKUKT010000170.1 GCA_934663655.1 uncultured Victivallaceae bacterium | reverse complement strand
TCTATGCCGCCCGGGTTGACGGTCAATATACGATCGGCGTGTACGATTTGAACACCGGGGAGAACCGCCGGGTCACCGAAGCTCCCGGCAACTGGGAATCTCCCGCCTGGGCCGCTGACAACCGCCATGTGGTCTGCAAGCGTTCCGACGGGCGCGGCAAGGGGGAACTCCATGTGATCGACACCCGTACCGGGAGAAGCCGCAAGCTGCTCTCCACCTCCTATCCTCTCTCCATGCCCGCCTGGTCGCCGTGCCGGGCACGGCAGTGACGATGGGGCGATTTCCAGGGGGGCGGAGCATGAATTTCATCTGTTCGGAATATCTCGATTCGCTTGACATGTTCGGCATCCGGCTCGGCCTCGAGGCAACGCGGGAACTGCTGCGACGGGCCGGCAATCCCGAGCGTGAACTTCGGTTTCTGCATATCGCCGGCACCAACGGCAAAGGTTCCACCGGCGCCATGCTCGAGTGTGCGCTGCGCCATGCCGGTCTCAAGACCGGATTCTACACCTCTCCGCACCTGATCGATGTCAGAGAGCGGTTCCGGGTCAACGGACGGGCGGTGCCCGAGGAGATCTTCAACGCCTGCGGCGCGGAACTGGCCGCCGCGGCGGAAGGCATGAAGCCGAGCTATTTTGAATTTGCCACCGTCCTGGCGGCTCTGCTTTTTGATCGGGCCGGGGTGGATGTGGTAGTCTGGGAGACCGGACTCGGCGGACGGCTGGATGCAACCAACGCGGTTATGCCGGTCGCTTCGATCATCACCAATATCGCGCTGGATCATACCGCCCACCTCGGGTCCACTCTCGGTGCGATCGCCGCCGAAAAGGCGGGAATTGTGAAAACGGGGGTGCCGTTGTTCTGCGGGGAGGAGCCGGACGAGGCGGCCGCGGTAATCGCCGCCCGGGCGGCGGAGGTCGGTGCGGTGGTGGTGCCGGCGGGGGAGAGTCCAGATGAAACGAGTGTCGGAAATTTTACTGACGGCGCCGGGATTCACCAGGAATTTATCTGCCGCGGGCGCCGTATTTCGCTGCCGCTGCCGGGGGCGATGCAGCGGCGTAATTTTCGGATTGTCGCCGATGTGATCGAATATTTCGCTCCACGCTGGAAATTTTCTGCCGACGCGGCTTTTGCCGGGCTTGCCGCTGTCCGTTGGCCGGGACGCTGCGAACAGCTGTCACCGCGTCTGATTGTGGACGGCGGCCATAATCCGGACGGGGTGCGGGCGCTGAAGGAGGCGCTGGATGAATGCCGTCCGGGAGAAAAATTCATTGTGATTTACGGTGCCTTTGCCGACAAGGAGGCGCGTGCCTGCCTGGAAACGCTTGCGAAAGTGGCGGCGGAATTTCGGTTTGTGCCGCCGCCGGCGCATGGTCGGGCGGTTCACCCGGCGGAGGAACTGCTCACGATTGCTTCTCAACTCGGCGTTGCCGCCCGGGCGGAAACGAATGCATTGGCGGCAGTCCGCACCGCACTCGCTGAAACGGAACTTCCAGTCGTGGTCTGCGGTTCGCTTTACCATGCGGGGGAGGTGATTGCCGCCTTCGCATCGCCCACCCGGATTCTCGATCTGACCTGAAGAGCAACTCGTTTTGAACTTTCCGTAATGTGCCGGGATAAATTTCGGGCACAGAGGAAATATGTTGTCCTGATCAGCGCAACTTTGGTCAGAAACAATGTTTATTCCGGTACCGATTTTCAGTACCGCGCTTCGATAGTTCCGGAGCATTCTCGTCTGGCAGAAGTTGCTGCAGAACTTGGAATCCACGATCGTTCAAAATCGGATAAGCAATCCGGGACGGCAGTGCGGGGGCGCTGAGCATTGTTCCCGAAATTGAAGATCCCCGCCCGGGGATCAATGGCGTCGGCACAGTTGCCGTTTTCCCGAAAACGACTTCCATAAATCTTTAATCAGCTTGGTCCGGGCATCGCTGCGACGATGGAAATAAAGAAACCGGCACGGTCGTTGAACCGTACCGGTTTTACAGCTGAATTTCCGGCGGCGTTGAAAAATTTTCCTTCACCGCCGGGATTCGTGCCGAATCGTAACCCTTATCAGATATCGTAGGCGTGACCGGCGGAACCGAGCACTTCGATATTCTTGCGCTTGTAAAGTTCGCGGAGCATATCGCGGGCCGGACCGAGGTAGAGGCGCGGATCGAAGACTTCCGGCTTCTCGGTCAGCACTTTGCGAACTCCGGCGGTCATCGCCAGCCGGCCGTCCGAGTCGATGTTGATCTTGCAGACCGCGGACTTGGCCGCTTCGCGGAGCTGATCTTCGCCGATACCGATCGCATCCTTGAGGCGTCCGCCGTTCTCGTTGATGATCTTGACCAGATCCTGCGGTACGCTCGACGCGCCGTGCAGCACGATCGGGAATCCCGGGATCCGCTTTTCGATTTCGCGGAGGATGTCCAGACGGATCTTCGGATCGTCGCCGGGCTTGAACTTGTACGCGCCGTGGCTGGTGCCGATCGCGATCGCCAGCGAATCCACGCCGGTCTTGGAAACAAATTCTTCGACCTCTTCGGGGCGGGTATAGGTATGCTTTTCCGCCTTGACCTCATCTTCGATGCCGGCGAGAACGCCGAGTTCACCCTCGACGGTGACGTCGTGCTCATGCGCATAATCGACGACGCGGCGGGTCTGGGCGATGTTCTCGGCGAAGGGGAGCGCCGAACCGTCGATCATCACCGAACTGAATCCGTACTCGATGCAGCTCTTGCAGGTCTCGAAATCCGGACCATGGTCGAGGTGCAGCACAATCGGAATGCCCTTGCCGTCGGTCAGCTCTTTGGCATATTCGACCGCGCCCTGCGCCATGTAGCGCAGCAGGGTCTGGTTCGCATACTTGCGGGCGCCCTTGGAGATCTGCAGGATCACCGGGGACTGAGTCTCGGCGCACGCCTGGAGAATCGCCTGCAGCTGTTCCATGTTGTTGAAGTTGTAGGCCGGAATCGCATATCCGCCGGAAACCGCTTTCCGAAAGAGATCGCGCGAATTGACCAACCCGAGAGTCTTGAAACTGACCATTTTTACTGGCTCCTGTTAAAATAGTTGACGGGTAATATCAATTAATATATCGCCCCGTGGTCTGAAAATCAAGCTTCCCGGCGGGAACCGATGGAGATTGCCGGTGAGGCGGGGGATTTTTCAATGCGTCTCGTCGAGATCATACGGCTGTTCGTCGTCGGCATCGCCCTCCGGGTCGTGCCGGGCACGGCGTTCGAGGCGGGCGGCGATCAGCACGCCGAGTTCAAAGAGCAGCCAGCAGGGAAGCGCCATCATCGCCTGGCTGACGACATCCGGCGGCGTGAGTATCGCCGCAACTACGAGAATTACGGTCATTATATACGGGCGCTTCCGGCGCAGCCCGGCCACGGTGATGAAGCCGAACCGGACCGCCAGCATCACTACCGCCGGCGCCTGAAACACCACCCCGAAGGCGAACATCAACCAGCCGGCCAGCGAGAGAAAATCAGCCAGCCTCAGCATCGGCTGTAATTCCGGCGTTGCAAAAGAGGCGGAAAAACCCATCAACAGCGGCAGAATCAGCAGCGCACAGAACGCAATACCGCCGAAAAACAACAGTGAGGAGAAGACAATCCACCAGCCGAGCGCCCGACGTTCCGAGGCATAGAGCGCCGGAAGCAGGAAACGCCAGAGCTGCAGCACATTCCACGGATAGGCCACCGCCAGGGCGAGGATCAATCCCAGCTTGAGCTGCACCATGAAGACCTCCATCGGCGCGAAATAGTGCAGTTCCCCCATCCCTTCCGGGAAGCTGTGGCGCACCAGAAATGAGATGACGCAGGGGGCAAACCAGTAACCGGCGGGAAAGCAGAGCACGGTTGCCGCCACGCAGCGCAACAGCGCCCAGCGCAATGCTTCGAGATGATCGATCAGAGTTTGTTCTTTATCATTGACCATTGGCGGTTTTCCGGGTTGCCATGCGCAGCATCCGGCAGGCGAGGATCCCGGCTCCGAAACCGTTGTCGATGTTCACCACCGACACTCCTTCCGCGCAGGAATTGAGCATGGTGAGCAACGGCGCCAGTCCTTCGAAAGAGGCGCCGTAGCCGACCGAGGTCGGAACCGCGATCACCGGCGCTTCGACGAGTCCGGCGATCACTCCGGCAAGAGCGCCCTCCATGCCGGCGACCGCGATCACCACATCGGCGCGGCGGATCGCTTCCAGTCGAGCGAAGAGGCGGTGTATCCCGGCCACGCCGACGTCGAAATGGCGCTCCGCCGCCGCGCCGAAAAATTCCACCGTGCGCGCGGCCTCTTCGGCGGTACGGATGTCCGCGGTTCCGCCGGTGCACACGGCGACGAGCCCGTCGAGTTGCGGAACCGGAGCCGAACCGGGAAGAACGAGAATACCTGAAGCTGGATCGTATTCGACGGGGAGATGGTGCTGCCGGGCAAATTCATATTGTTCAGGCGTACAGCGGGTGCAGAGGGCGGGGGTGCCGGACTCCCGGAAGGCGTCGAGAATTTTCGCGAGTTGTTCGCGGGTTTTCCCGGGGGAATAGATGGTCTCCCCCATTCCGGTACGCCTCGCCCGGTGGGTGTCGAGCTTGGCAAAGCCAAGGTCGCGGAACGATTCTTCACACATGCGAACCTCAGAATAAAAGTGAATTTCCCGATTCCGGCTCCAGCGGCGACTGCCGCTGCCGCGGAGCGATCCTGTTATGCGCAATAATCTATCCGAAGCACCGGTACATGTCAATCCCGGCCGGAGAAAAAAAAGGGAGTTTTTTTCGCTCCCGGCTGAAACCGCGCTGGAAAAATTGGAATTTAACGAAAAGAGATGCTACATTAGATATAGTTATTGTTTTTATTTCCAGGGCGGAGATTAGTTTCACTATATGGGCGACCAGTCTGATTACATGTTCCGTCAGATGGACAGTTACGATACGCCGGAGAACCTGCCGGTGTCGCGGCTGTTCCGGCTGACGGGAAGGAGCCGCTGGTACTTTTACCTGCAGAATTTTTTTACATTCTGCCGGAGCGGTGCCGCCGCCTGCCGCGGAGAACTCGACGCCCGGCGTCAGATTGCGCTCTCCAATGAAAATTTCCACCTGGTGGAGCGGTGCGGGGGCAGAATCCATCTGCGCGGTCTGGAACATCTCCGCGCGGTCGCCGGTCGCCCGGTGGTGATGGTCGGCAACCACATGAGTCTGCTCGAATGTGCGTTGTTTCATGCGATTGCCCGGGAATATGTGGATTTTTCCTTTATCATCAAGGAATCGCTGCTCAAAGTTCCCTATTTCCGACACATCATGAAGTCACTGGACACCGTCACGGTGACCCGCAACAATCCCCGGGAAGATCTGAAAAAGGTGCTGACCGACGGCCGCCGGGTGTTGGAAGAAGGGCGTTCGATGATCGTTTTCCCGCAGTCCACCCGCAGCGAATTTTTTGATCCGGCGCATTTCAATACCATCGGGGTCAAACTGGCGAAAAGCGCCGGGGTGCCGGTGCTTCCTTTTGCGCTCAAAACCGATTTCATCGGCAACGGGCGGCGTTTCCGTGACTTAGGACCGGTGCGTCCGGAACGGGAAGTGTGGTTCGAATTTGCTCCGGCGCTGGAGATTTCCGGCAACGGGCTGGAGCAGCATCAACAGATAGTTTCATTCATCAGCGGACGGATCGACGACTGGCGGCGGGCCGAGGCGTTATCCGACGCTCAACCGGCGGAGGGATGAAGATTGCCGAACCGGTGGAGAAAAATTGCGACGGCGCTGCTGCTCGGAGTGGTGCTGCAACTTGGCGCCGATGAGTTTGAGGCGTTCAAAAAGGGTGATATCGAGCAGTTGAAGCATATTCGCGCTGATTCCTGGAGTGTGGTCGGCAAGAATATCATCGCCCGGGGAAATGTCCACGTGCCCTACGGCGAACTCGAACTTTATGCGGACCAGGCGGTGGTCAACGTTGAAAGCAAGGATATCGAAGCGTCCGGCAACATCCGGCTGCACCACTGGGAGAAGGTTTCCGGGGTGGTCAAGCCGCGGCGGTTGGCGGAGCTCGAAAATTCTCCCGATACGATCGTGACCGTCACTGGAGTGAAAGGAGATGAACTCGGCGATCAGATGC
>CAKUKT010000169.1 GCA_934663655.1 uncultured Victivallaceae bacterium | reverse complement strand
AACCAATTTCGTCTTTGTCAAACTGGAGACCGATGCCGGGATTCACGGCTGGGGAGAGGCGACGCTGGAATACCGGGAGCCGACGGTGGTGGCGGCAATTCACGACCTGGAGAGTCTGCTTATCGGTCTGGATCCTCAGCGGATCGAAGATTTCCGTTCGCGGGCCTACCGCGACGCCTACTGGCGCGGAGGGCCGGTGCTGATGAGTGCGATCTCGGGCGTGGAGATGGCGCTGTGGGACATCAAGGGCAAGGCGCTCGGGGTGCCGGTCTGGCAGTTGCTGGGGGGCAAGGTGCGCGATTCGATCCCGGTCTACCTGAACGGCTGGTTCGCACCGGCGAAAACCCCGGAGGAGTTCGCCGGCAAGGCGGCGGAACTCCGCCGCCTCCATCTGCCCGGCTGCAAATGGGATCCCTTCGGCAAGGCCTGGCTGCAGATAACGAAGCGGGAACTGGCGACGGCGCTGGAGTGCGTCCGGCAGGTGGCTGAAGCCGTCGGGGACGAAGTGGAGCTTTATATCGAGGGACACGGGCGTTTTGATGTGCCGACGGCGGTGAGGATCGGGCGGGCGCTGGAGGAGTTCGACATCCGATGGTTCGAGGAGCCGATTCCGCCGCAGAACAACGAGGGGCTCAGGGAAGTGAAATCGCGGGTGCGGGTTGCGCTCTCGGCCGGCGAACGGCTCTACAACCGTTATGAGTACCGGCAGTTCCTCGAACTCGGCTGCGCCGATTACATTCAGCCTGACGTATCCCATGCCGGCGGCATCATGGAGTTGCGGTTGCTCGGCGCCGAAGCGGAAGCGCGCCATATCGGGTTTGCCCCGCACAATCCTTCCGGACCGGTGGCCAATGCGGCGACGCTGCAGCTGGCCGCCTGTGTGCCGAATTTCGTGGTGCTGGAGATGATGATGAGTGATGTGCCGTACCGGCGGGAACTGTGCGACGAACAGCTGGTGCTGCGCGACGGCAGAATGGTCATTTCCGGAGCGCCGGGGTTGGGAATCGAACTGAACGAGAAGGAGTTGCTCCGCCATCCGTACCGACGGACGGAACTCCGCCATTTTCGCGGCGACCTCACGGACATCCGGCCGCCGGATGCCGTCAGATATTACGAAATCGAAGTTACCGGAGAGCAGAAGCCATGAATCGACCATTGGAGGGAAAGATCGCGCTGGTAACCGGGGCGTCCCGGGGAATCGGCCGGGGAATCGCGACCGTATTGGCGGAACACGGTGCGACGGTGATCGTCAATTACCGCCGGAACGCGGAGGCGGCGGAGTCGCTCTGCGCGGAACTTCGCCGCCACGGTAGCAATTGTTGTTCTTTGCAGGGGGATGTTTCCCGGCGGGAGGAGGTCGAGCGGATATTCAGCCGGATCGAAACGGAGTTCGGCCGGCTCGACATTCTGGTCAACAACGCCGGAACGACGAAATCCCAGGATATCTTTGAGACCAGCGAGGAGGATTGGGAGTTCATTCTGAGAACCAATCTCAAGAGCGTGTTTCTCTGTTCGCGTGCGGCGCTGGAACTGATGCGCGGGGAACGTTCGGGACGCATCATCAACCTCACCTCGATTGTCGCATTCCGCGGGGCTCTGTTCGGGCACGTGCACTATGCGGCGAGCAAGGGCGGAATCGTCGCCTTTACCCGCACGCTGGCCCGGACCGCCGCGCCGTTCGGGGTCACCGTGAACGCGATTGCACCCGGAATCATCGAAACCGAACTGCTGCTTCAGACCCATGGACGCGAGGAAGTGGACAAGCTGGCGGCGGGGATCCCGCTCGGGCTGGGAACGGTGCGCGATGTCGGGCTGACGGCGGCGTTTCTCGCCGGTGAGGGCGGACGCTACATCACCGGAGCGGTGATAGATGTGAATGGAGGAATGAACTTCCATTGAGATGGTTCAAGGGGACGGAGGCGCAATTTGGAGCCCCCCTTTTTCTCCTGCTGTTGCTGGAGGGCTGCCTGCGCCGGGCGGCACGATCGGAAAAATGTAGTCATTCGCAACCAGCGTAATCGTCACCGGACGCGGTCGGAGCTGCGAGCCGGACCGTTAATTCACAGTTCCGGCGCAGAGACCGGGAGGTCGGGAAAATACCCGCTTCCCGGTCGTTTTTTTTCAGCGCCGTCCGGAATGGGAAAAGCCGGCGGGGAAAACCGGTGTCGCTTTTGCGGGTAGTTCCGTCCGAAAATCTGATTTTCAATCCACCCAATTGTTTGGTTTTTAAGCTGTTATAAAAAATTGCAGAAAAATTGTGCTCAATATTTGAATTGTGCACAATCCGCAATATATTAATGATGGAAAGCACTTTGTAATATTGAGGTCAGTGATGAACAACAACATGGATCTACACGCACCGGTTTTTCTTGAGGCTCAGGAAAAGTTGTTCCGCAAGTTCATGGAGGGGCGACTGCGAAATGGCGAACCGCTTAAGGAATCAGTACTGGCGCAGGAATTCGGCGTGAACCGCCGGGCAATGCGCGAAGCGTTGTGTCAGGCGGTGGGTTGGGGAATCGTTGAGTATGTCTCCTTCTGCGGCTTCCGCATCCGCGATTTCACACTTGGCGATCTGCTGGATCTTGAGGAACTGCGCGACGGTTGCGAATCAGTGGCGGCCCGTAAGCTGGCGCAAACGGGTTCGGCGGAGGCGATCGCCCGGCTGGAGCACATCATTTCCGAAGCGGAACGGGCCGCCGACGCGGGAGATCACGTCCGGTTCGCTTCGCTGGATATGGCGTTTCATCTGGAACTGCTGCGGAGTTCCGGCAATGACAAATTCCGCAGCCCGGCCATACTCTGCTACGTGCTGGTGCTGCTCAAGATCTGCGGTTCGTCGTTTGCTCTCCGCAATTATCAGAGCGCTTTTCATCTGTGCAAAAACATCGACGGTGCCGGTAATTCGCCGGAAACAATGCTGCCCTGGAGCGAAAAGCGTGGTTGCGAAGAACACGGGGCGATTTTCCAGGCCATCCGGGATGGCAACGCCGCCGAGGCGGAACGACTCGCCCATGCGCATGTCGGAGTACAGCTGAAAATGCTCGGCAGAATGACCGAACTTTTCGGACGCGGCGCCAGACTCAGCGAGTTCTCCGGGACCGGGAAGCGCGAATCCCGTAAACAGAGTTCCGTTTTCAGTTATCTGGATACCGCAGCTCCGATAATGATTGATTCAGAGTTCCCGAACCATCAAAACGAGGATTGAGAAATGTTGGAAAAACTTTGTGTCTTTCTGAATGTGAGAGCCATGGCGTCGGAAAACAGCAATCCGATGGAGGAGAAAAACGACCGTTTCGGCGGAGTGACGGTCGCAACGGCAGGATTTACCCTGATCGAACTGCTGGTGGTGATCGCGATCATCGCCATTCTGGCGGCGATGCTGATGCCGGCGCTGTCGAAGGCGCGGGAAGCGGCCAAGGCGAGCAATTGCCTTTCCAATCTCAAACAGTGTGTTCAGGCGCAGCAGATGTACGCGGGCGACTCCGACGGTCTGATTGCGATGGTCAACAAGAACAAAAGCGCGGATGATCCGGCAACCGGCAGATCCACCTGGATGGGAGCGTTGATCAGTTTCAAGTATACCACGTCGACACCGTCGCTTTTCTGCTGTCCGTCCCGGCCGGGAGAGAGCAGTCAGACCGGAGGCGACGGCGAAATCTATTACGGTTATGGAATGTATTCGCGCAACATCGGCAGTGATCTCAGCCAGACGATGTATTACCGCCCGATCTATGTCGGTCCGGCGACGGGAACGCTCACTCACGCCTACCTCAATACCAAGCCGATCGTGAACGCCTCGACGGTGGGGATAATCTTCGACAACTGGGGCAACTCCAGCAACGTCCCGCAACGGCAGTGCCATGCGCTGGATCGTTCCTGGCTGAACTTCGCCGCCCCTTCGGCCCGGCACAGCGGCCGGATTTCCATCGCCTTCGCCGACGGACACACCGCGGCGCTGACTCCGGCGCAGTTCTACGCGGACTGCTATCGCTACAACACACGCGACTACAATCATGTCACCAACAAGAACTGGTTCTACTTCTACAATGACGCGCCGGGAGCCTATACCTATTTCACCTATTGAGAATTGGATGTAACATAATGAAAAAAGTACATAATCGCCGTTTTTTTCTGACCATGTTTCTGTCGATGATATCTGTCTGCGCCGCCGCCGTCGATACTGAAAAACGTCCGGAAGTCAGTGCGACCATCGATTTTCTGGATATGGCGTTCCAGTCCACCAGCCCGACCGGATATTATCCGCTGGAGGATTACGAGGCGCGCATCCGCACTTTCGCCGAGGCGGGAATCACCCGCCTCAATCTGCGGACCAACATCATCGGTCTCACGTTTTACAAATCCGACTACACACTGCAGTACGGTGAGCGTGGAGCGTGGCATTACGGCGACAAGAGGGCGGCGCGGCTGATTGAGACGCTCAAACATTACGACCCGGTCGCTGAAACCATTCGCCTGGGGCACAAGTACGGCATGCTGGTGTGGTGCTGGGAAAACGTCACCGACGAAGGCGGCGGCCCTCCCTACAGCGAAGAGGGGATCCCGGAAAAGGAGAAGCGCGATTTTCAACGAACCAACGGTTATCCACTGATGGATCCCTTTTTCCGCACCCATCCGGGTTGCTGGGCGACGGCGAAGCCGTTTGATTTCACGAAACTGGCGGAGACCAATTTCCGTTCCCAGCGGCTGCCGATTGGAAAGATCATCTTTGAAGGATATCGCGCTGACCGTCCGCCGATCCGTTTCTCCCGCGAGGACATCGATCTTTATTACAGTTACGACAATCGCCACTACCAGCGTTACGACAAGGAATTTGAGTTCCTGCCGGAACGTACTGCCGAGGGCCGCAACCGGCTGATCCTCTCGGGGTTGTCGATATCCGCTCCTTACGTGAAGATCGCGCCCCGGACCGAATATGACCGTTCGCGCCTCTACACGCTGGCGCTCAAGGGGCACTACACCGCCGGCGAGGTTTACAATATCGAAGGGGAAAAGATCACCTCATACTGGGGGTATAAAACGCCCGCGGGCGGTGATTCCGTACGTCAGCCGGAGGGTTTTCAGGAAACGACAGGTCTGGATTTCACGTCGATGCCGTCGATAGCGGTGGATCACGGTCAGGTTCAGATCGGCTTTTTCGCCGGAGAGTTCGGCGGTCATAATCATTTGATCGGGGTGGTGGAGTTCTGTGATCCGGTGGCGATGCAGCACAAACTTGACAAGTTCAGCGAACTGGCCCGCTACCCGTTTGACGGCTACAGCCTGACGCTGAACTGCCACAGCGACGGGGACAATCCCGATCGGTTCAGCTACCATCCCGCGCTGCGGGAACGGCTGCTCGACAAAACCGGGAAAGATATCTGGCGCGATGAACTTCCGCTCGAACGCATCGTCGAAGAGCGCGCACTCGGGTTCGCCGAATACGCCGAGGGATGCAAAAAGCTGATCGGCGACCGGCCGCTGCATATTTTCGGCTGGCGGCCGGGTGACCGGGAATTTTCGGCGAACTACGGACGCACCAATATGGGTTCGCTGATCTGGCCCTACGAACGGCTGATCAGGAACGGTACGGTCTCGGGAGTGGTGATGTACGAAGATTTTTCGGACTACTTCACCGATGAGATCACCGGCGGCCGGGATATCTGGCTGGGGATTCACCGCTGCGTGGAGACCGGACGTCGCCCGAAGGTGCTGGAGGCGACCGAACTGGCGAAAATCCCGGGGCTGGACGAGATCGAATACTATGGGACGGTTGAACTGGGTAAACCGCTTCTCGACATGATCAGCGCCTACACCGGCGCCGGGGCAGAGAAGTGAAATTCGTCGGAAAACTCATGGCGATAACCCTGGTCGCGGGAACGGCGGGAACGGCGATGGCGGAGGAGTTCTCCGCCTTTCTCCGGCGGCCGGAAATCGCCGACTACACCGGCTGCCGGGCCTATTCGCGGATCGAAGGACGGCAGCGACGGGATATCTATCTGATCAATTTCAGCCAGCTGTACGCCAATTACGGCAACAACGTCGATTTCCGGCTGCGGGAAAACGCGATCTTGCTGGCGGCGGAAAACCTCAATTCACTCTACGGCCCGTCCTCAGTGC
>CAKUKT010000168.1 GCA_934663655.1 uncultured Victivallaceae bacterium | reverse complement strand
GCACGCCGGATTTGTCGGCGATCCGGAGGGCTCCTCCGCCGCCGATCAGAAAGGCCGGACCGTCAGCTTCCCCGAAAACAATGTTCCGCCCGCCGGGCAGCGTCGTCACCGCCGCCCATTCCGGAGAGAACTCCTCCGGCAGGGCAATTCCGCCGTCGTAGGTAGCCCCGTTCGCTTCGAGGCGGTAGTATTCGCAGCGGCCTCTGCCGTATACCACCAGATCGCGACCGCCGCCGTCGAGCAGCAGCCGCGGAACCGTCGCCCGGGTGCGGCGGGAAAGCGCTTCTCCGGCAAGGTCGGAGAGCTTCAATTCAAAGAAGTGTTCATCCTCGCCCGGCAGCGTGTACCACACGCTCTCCCCGTTCGAAGACAACGAACGCGGCGCCTCCGGCATCGGGGCGGATTCCGACCGGATGCCCCCACTGCGCAGATCGATCAGCACCAGACCCGCCGGATGGTCGAATTCCGGCTGGGCGTACTGAATCGCCACCACCGCATCTCCTCCCGGCGGAAAAATTATCTCCCCGAGCCGCCGTTCCCGGATCTCCAGGATGTTTGCAATCTTGCCGTTGAGAAGGTTGATCAGAATCAGCCGGGTGGAGTTCAGTTCTCCTTCGCCGCCGACCCGTTCGGCGAGCACCAGCAGGCTTTCATCCGGAGAGAGCGCCGCGCCGACCAGGTCCGCCCCGCCGGTCGCCCGGCGCGCCGGTGACGGCGTCCACTGAAATATCCTGTCGTGCGCCGCCAGCCGGGCCGCCGCCATCCCCGCCGGAGTACCGGCAACGCTGTCGCCGCCGGGGGCTGAGATTGTCACCACGGAACCGGTTTCGGTTACGGCGGGACGTTCGATCTCCTCATCGACGTAAATCAACGGCGCGCCGGAATTTTCCGCAACTCCGGGTAACAGCGTTGCCACGGTGACCAGCAACGCCGCGGCCGCGGAAACCAATCCGGTTCTCATGGTTTCGTCTCCTGCGAAGACTCCTCGCCGATCAGACGCATCCGTCGCGGATGGAGCGGAAATCGGATCTGAAACACCGTCCCTCGCCCCTCCCTCGACACCAGACCGAACTCAGCACCGTGTTCGCGGCAGACCCGTTCGATAATCATGGTGCCGATGCCGTTGCCGCCGGACCGGTGGCTGCGGAAGGCGTCGAACATCGTATTGATTTCCGTCGCCGACACCCCGCGCCCGGTGTCGGCAAATTCAACGGTAAGAAAATCCTCATCCGTGTAACCGCATACCGTCAGCTGCCCGCCGTTGGTCATCGCCTGCGCCGCGTTGCGGATGATGTTGTAGAACGCCTGCTTGAGCTGGGCCGCGTCTCCGGATATTTTCGGAATCTCTCCCATCCAGGCGCAATTCACCTCGACGCTCCGCGCCTCCACTTCCGGACGCATGAAACGCAGCACTTCAACTATCAGCTCCCGGATATCAACCGGGGCGAACTCCGGCTTCCCGGGACGGATCGCATTCAGAAAGCCGTGGATGATGCTGTCAAGGCGTTCAACCTCCTGCTTGCAGACTCCGATCATCTTCGCACTCTCCGCCGGAGTGATTCCCCCGCGTTCCAGCAGTTGCAGATTGAGATAGAGGCTGTTGAGCGGATTGCCGATCTCGTGCGCCACTCCGGCCGCGAGCAGCGAAACCGCACGAACCGTTTCCCGTTCCAGTTCGCTCATCGTCCGCCGCCGCCCTTCGGTGACGTCCCGCAGCAGCGCCGCCGCCAGCGTCGGATCCTCCGGCAGCGGAGTCAGCGAAAACTGCACAAAACGGTGTTCCGGATAGAATATCTCCAGTTCCTGACGCGCCACCCGGTCCCAGCCGGCCTCGTTTTCCGCGAGCACCCGCCGCCAGTCCACTCCCGGCAGCAGCTGGGAGATCCGTACCTCGGTGCTCTCCTCGGGAAGCGCGAGCAGTTCCCGCGCCGCCCGGTTCACGTAGCGGAGCCGCAGCCGCCGGTCGATCACCATGATCCCTTCGTCGACCGCATCGAAAACCGTCCGGAAAAAACCGCGTTCCCGCGCCAGGCGCAATAAATACGCCTGACGCGCCGACGCGTCCAGGTCTTCAAAACGGGTCGCCACCCGGTCGATGAAATCCCTGCCCGGCATTTACTGCGGCTGCTCCCCTTCAGAAATTATTCGATCTCGCCGACCTTGAAATAACCGAGTTCAACCCGGCCGCCGACCGCTCCTGAACCATCGCCGAAAACCAAACAGGTACGCTGTTTCTCATCGGCCTCGGTTTTGAGCAGCCCCGAGGCGATGAACTTGCCGTCTACATAAAGTGCAGTATCGCCTGTCGACATATCCTGCAGCACCCGGCAGACAATCGGCTTGCTGGCGTCAACCGGAAATTTCCCCCAGGGCGTCGATACGAAATCCGCCGCCACCCGGAACACCGCGGTGCGCGCCAGCTTCTTGTCTTCTCCGCTCCGGATTACCACCATGAAGCTCTCCGGCTTGTCCGCCTGCGTGGAAACTACCCGGACTTCCCATTCAAAGGCGAACATCCCGCTTTTCGCGTCGAACACCGACGGCGTTCTCCACTGCAGGCATTGATATTCAGCTTTGTTATTGTTGTGATCGTGGATAAGCAGAATTTTGTTGTCCGGCGTAATGGAGATATATTCGGCGGCGTATCCATTCGTTTTCTGAGTGATCTTGCCGTCCTGCACCGAGAAATCATACAGCAGCGGCGAGATCTCCGCTGTCGATGCCGCTTTAAAGGCTTCACTCTCCTCGGCTCCGAAAAGTAACCCGCCGCTCAAAATGATTCCCAGCGTCAGCATTTTTCTTATCTGGTTCATTAGTGCACCTCCGTTTTTTGGGTTTCTGGAGATAACGGAACCGATACCGTTTCCCCGTCACTCTTGGCTGCTTTCTGCTTGCGGTCTTTCTTCTTTTTCTTTTTTTTCTTTTTTCCTTTCCCTGCTTTGACGGCGGACTGCCTCTCCGGCACCGGTTGCGGTGGGACGCCAGAGGTGATTATGACCGCAAATGCGGCCAGCAGCGTCATCGCCATCGCCGAAATCATCGGCATGGTGAAATATCCGGGAAAAGAGACATTAAACCAGTGTCTGGAAACGATTTCCGCGAACGGCACGCAGAGTGACACCCCTCCACAACACTCCGGGATGAGCAGCGGCAGCGAAGCGATGAAAAGCAATGCAAAGTAACCCAATGTCATCAAGCCGAGCGCGGACAGAAATCCCCGGGGTTCCCCGCGACGACCGGCGATCCCGGCAATCAGCGCGAGCACTACGCTGACAATCAGATTCAAGCCGCCGGCCCAGCCGTAATAAAATCCCGCCAGAATCAACGCCTGTACCACTCCCACCACCACTCCTGCCACCGGCCCGAGCAGCAGCGCCGAATAAACCGTTCCGGTGTCATCAAGGCGAATCGGCAGGTTGAGAGCGCTGGTGAACAGAAAGAGCAGGTAATTCATCACCACACTGACAATGATGATCACCGCCGAACGACGCGTTATCGGAAAACTCCACACTTATCAATCCTCCGTTTTAACATCATCATTCCCGGCCCGGCGGTTGCCGGACGCGCCCCGGTCGTTTCGGCGCCGCTTGTAGAAATATATCCCCGAATGCGATGAAACGCAAGCCGTTCCTCCCCGATTTACCGGCAATAATGGCGGATGGATTGATATTTTTCGCTGTCGCCGTATATTATTGTATCGATATGGTTCAACCGGTGCGGGGGAATTTCCGGTCGGAACCGGAACAGGAGGTTGTTGATGATGTTGCCGTTTGAGGAAAACGGATCCCCCGGAGTTCGCGTGGTGCGTCAGCCGCGGCGGAAGCGG
This sequence comes from uncultured Victivallaceae bacterium, assembly GCA_934663655.1. Classification (GTDB taxonomy): domain Bacteria; phylum Verrucomicrobiota; class Lentisphaeria; order Victivallales; family Victivallaceae; genus UBA1784. The sequence continues at coordinate 2,308 of CAKUKT010000168.1, read as the reverse complement.
GCGGCATTTGTCGCCGTCGCCGGCGGCGAAATTGAACTCCGGGTTCCCGCCGCCGTACCCGACTCACTCATCCGGCGTCTGCTGGACGACAATCGCAGGCTGATCGACGAACTGCGCCGACGCACCGCCGCCGTTCCAGCGAAGAAGAATTTTATCGAAGGAGAGAACTTTCTCTATCTCGGAAGGAATTACCCGCTGCGGTTCAGTTCCCGGCTGCTCACCTTTGACGACGCTTTCATCATCCCCCGCGCCGCTGATCCGGCGGAGGCTCTGGAGACGCTCTACCGGCGGCTCGCTGCCGCCTGCCTGCCGGGACGCTGCCGCGAAATTGCCGCCGCGTCCGGGCTGGTTCCCGCCGCCATCCGCATCAATGCGGCCCGGACCCGCTGGGGATCGTGCAACCGGGACGGCGGTTTCAACCTGAACTGGCGCCTCGTACAGCTTCCCGAAACGCTGATCGATTATGTGATCTGTCACGAAACCTGTCACCGGTTTGTTTTCAACCACTCCCCCGCCTTCTGGGCGAGACTCCGGCTGATGATGCCCGATTTCGAGGCGCGCCGCCGAATGCTCCGGCGCATTGAACGATCCGGTGAACTATGGTGATTGCCGTCCTCCCGGCTTGACTTCGGCGGAAACAGCCCGCAACCACCGCCTCAGTCGAGGGATTCAATCTTCAGGTCGGCGAGGTGGAAACAATTTCCGGCACCCAGTCGCCCGAGTTCGAAATTCGGCGTCCACACCACCACGTTCCCGCTCTCCTTTGCCACCGTGAAGCAATATTCCACACTCTTCCATTCCGGTGTCACCTGCATGCTGCCTCCCGCCTTTTCGGTCGGCGACTCCCAGGGGCGTACCGACTCCTGCACCCGGAAGCTGATCCACGCCGGACGGTCGGAGCGGCAACGGAACGCAATCCGGTACTCCGTCCCTGCTTTCAACGGCTTTTTCAGCAGGGTACGCAGCTGCAGCTGCTGATTGTTCTTCGGCTTTTCCGGAGCCTCATCAACCAGCAGCCGGATCTCCGCCCGATCTTCCGTCTGCCCGCTGCTCAGTGTCGCCTTGTAGCCAGGATGGCAATAGAGTGCGAAAACTTCCGTCGGTTTCACTTTCCCGAAATCCGGCGCCATCAACGTGACGATATCCGAGCCGCCGACCACGGCGCACCAGCCGGCACACAATCCCGCCAGTAATAATCCCCTGATATTCATTTTTTATCTTTTTCCCTGTTTCTCAAAGTGTTGAGCAGATTGGCGAACTTCGCCGATTTCCGGGCCTTGCCGTATGCGTCGATCACGAAATAGTCGCTGACTTCGTAGAAATTCAATCCGTCCAGTTCGGACTCCATCATCGGTGTGAACTTCTCGAGCATCTGATTGTATTCCGCATCCGTGAAAGGCGGTGAAGTATGGTTGGCCGGTTCCACCCACCACATCAGCCGCGCCTCGGCACTGGTTTCCAGACCATGTCGGCGCGCCAGTTCGGTGAGCATGTTGATGTATTTCCAGCCGCTGCCCGCCTTGGCTCCAAACGGAAACGGCAGATATTTCAGAGAAATACCGTCGATCAAACCCTCCTCGATCCACTTGCGCCACTCCCATTTGAAATTGACCGGAGCATCGTTCAGCGTCCAGAAATCCCGGTCAAGCATCTGCATCGAAATGTGAACATGCAGCTTCATCCCCCGGTCATGCAGAATTTTCGCGCTCCGGCGCATGAATGTCGTGAAGTACTCTCCGTTCAGAGCCCGCCACCGCGCCCGGTCGAACTCCGGCGCCGTGAGCACATCCACCCCGTAGCGCTTTTTGAACTCCGTTACCACCGGTTCGTTGAACCCGTACTCGTCGCCGTCAATCGTCCAGCTCGCATGATCGCTGATCCGGATGTCCACCCCGTCGGCTCCGGTTTCGCTCAGCTTCGCTATCGTGTCCAACCACAGCTCCATCACCTCCGGATACGCCGGATGCGGACTGGAGAGATATTCATCCTCCAGCGACGAAAAGGCGACATAGCCGTCCTTGCCGTCCAGCGCTATCGGAAAGAGCGACGACGCGTTGTTGTAATCGAATGCCGTAGTCTCAAGCGATGTGCCGTATTCGGCCGGCGGCAGCCACTCTTCCGGTACCTTCGTGTCTCCGACATGGCTGTTGAGCCGCGCCCATTGCAGCGTCTCAATCAGTGCCGCCCGGCTGATCTGTCCGGTGCCAATGCTCCGCGGCAGCAGCTCTCCCGCCGGATTGCGCAGTTCGACCAGCGAGGCCAGCGAATTGACCACCTGAGCTTTTTCGTTGCGTTTGTTGCACTTCAC
>CAKUKT010000167.1 GCA_934663655.1 uncultured Victivallaceae bacterium | reverse complement strand
TTGGTGTGAAATAGATGAAAATGAGGGGGCGTAATCAGAAAATTACGCCATTTTGAAAATTGTTAGGACAGGTGTGATTTTTAATATAAAAAATATTTTTTATAAAACGAAACCCGAGAGGTGATATTATGATGCAGATAAATATTGAAAAGCAATCTCCTGCGATTCTGGAAAAAACTGCGGATGGTTTTTTTGCGGATTTTGCGCTGGCGGCATTCGGCCGTCTGGCTTACGAGATCGAGGCCGATGAACCTTGCAAAGTGGAAATGGCGATCGGCGAAGTGCTGGCTGCTCCCGGTAAGATCGAAAGAGAACCCGGCGGCTACCGCTGCATAAAGATTGCTGAAGTTGAACTCGAAAAAGGTGTCAACCGCGGTTTTATGTTTATCAAAAAACACCGCTCGCCTTATCAGGATGATTATCAGCGCAGCAAGGTGCTGACTCCCGAAAATGCCGGCGGCGAAATCGCTCCGTTCCGTTATGCGGAAGTCAACGGCCCGGTCAAATCGGTCAAACTCACCCGTCACGCGCTGTTTGCTCCTTTTGATGAAGACTCCGCGCATTTCAGCTGTGCCGATGAGCGGCTCAACAAGGTGTGGGAGTTCTGCAAATATTCGATGAAGGCCACCAGCTGTTTCGGTATTTATGTTGATGGCGACCGCGAACGTCAGGCTTTTGAAGGTGACTGCTATATCAATGCGCTGGGCGCGTATTGTACCGGCGGCGGTTACGAAGTTGCGCGCCGCACGCTGGATTTTATGATTTCGTTCTATCCGATCCCGGCGATGGAATACCGGCTCTTTACCCCAATCCTGGTGCGGGATTATTTCCTCTATTCGGGCGATACAGATATCTACCGCTATTGGAAGAGCGATATGCCCGAAAAATTTATGCCCGGCTATATGAGCGAAGATGGTCTTTATCACTATCCTGAACAGTTTGAAGCCATGCACCCGGCGCTCAAAGAAATGAAACGATATTATCAGTATTTTGAAATGTTCCCCGACAACAGTCAGCTGCTGATCGACTGGCCGTGGGAAGAACGTGACGGATACGAATTCAACGAATTGAATCTGGTTCCCCACGCATTCCTCTATGGTGCTTATCAGGCGATGAACGACCTTGAACCCGGCTGCGGCTACGATGCCAAAGCTGCCAAGCTGCAGGGCGATATCATGCGGCTCTTCCGCCGTGCCGATGGCCGGTACTGCGACAACAGCGTATCCGAACACATGGCGGTACATTCGGCAATGTTTGCCGTGGCGTGGGGTGCGGCGGATAAGAAAGATTATCCGTTCCTGGCTGATTTTATGCAGAAAAAAGGCATGGCTTGCAGCGTCTACGGCGCCCAGTTCCTGCTGGATGCCTGCTTTATGACCGGTGCGGCGCAGCACGCTATCGAATTGATGCGTGCCGATAACGACCGTTCGTGGCTGGGTATGATGCGTCAGGGTTCAACGATTTCCATGGAAGCGTGGAACAACGCCGCCAAACCCAATCAGGACTGGAATCACGCTTGGGGAGCAGCTCCGGCCAACATTATTCCGCGCCGTTTGGCGGGTATTCGCCCGATCGCCAACGGGCTCAAGAAGTTTGTTTTCGATCCGCAGCCGGGCGATATTGCCGAGTTTTATATGAAGCACCCCACTCCGCAGGGTTCGGTAATTGCAGAATACAGCAACGGCAAAGCACAGCTGACCGTTCCGGAAGGCACCGAAGCACTCTGCGGCGGTAAGAGCTATGCTGCCGGTAAACATACGATTGCGCTGAAGTAATATTCAGAGGCATTTATGCATAACTTTAAGCCGATCCCATTTTATTTCATCAACACCACTGATCCGGCAGCGCTTTCGCGCGAATCATGCCGCAAGGCAATGCAGGATCTGGCGGAAAACGATTACGGCGGCTGCGTGCTGTTCAACAAGCCGCCGACCGGGTTTGATGAAAAACTTTATTTGACCGATTACTGGTTTGATACGCTGGAAAATTTTATTATTCCTGCCCGGGAACTCGGGTTGGAGATCTGGATCAACGACGGTTTTGACTATCCCCCCGGGGATGCTGCCGGCAGGATCAAGGCGGAAAATCCCACTCTGGTTCAGCAGCGGCTCAGACTCAATGCGCAGGGCGTTGCCGAAGCAGTGGATACCGAATGGGGTTTCCCGGCTTTTGAGCTGCCTGAGAGTTCGGAACTTTTTATAAAATATGTTTACGAAGCGCATAAGGAGCGTCTGGGTAAATATTTCGGCAATGGTATCTACGGTTTTTTCTCCGACTGCGACAACCGCAGGATCAATTCGTTTACGACCAGTTATCTGGAAGATGGCCGCTATTACCCGTGGTCAAAGAACTTTCAAGCTGAGTTTATCCAACGGCGCGGTTACGATATAACGCCATACTTGACCGATATATTGCATGACCGCGCGCCTGAGCAGTCCGCAGACTACTATCAGGTAGCCGGTGAGCTTTACCGCCAATGGTTCGCCAATAATCACGCATGGTGTCAGAGCAACAATCTCAAATACACCTTCCATACTTCCGATACCGGGCCGCTGACGGCGCAATTCTGCCGCCGTACTTCGCTGGTGAGCGAGGGCGATGCTATGGAGCTTTTGTTCCACAGCGATTTTCCCGGTACCGATCACGAAATCGGTTTGCTGGACAGCGGTATACACTATGACGCGCGTTATCGCATAGCCCATAAACTCTGGGGAACTGCAGGTCGCGGCAGCTATCAGGATTTTGGCAATACGCTGTACGATGTACGCGCCAAGTACGCCGCCAGCGCCGCTTTTATGCTGGAGAAAAAAGCGGGCAAAAATGGTTCGCCGGATGGACCGCGCACCATGTGCGAAATGTTTGCCGCCACCAATTTTGGCACCGACTTTCAGGAGTTGCGGCGGATTGCCATGTGGCAGATAATGATGGGAGTGAATTTTATCATTCCCCACGCGGTGCATCACCGTTTTTACGGATCGACCAAATACTTTGCCACGCCTGAATTTCTGCATGGAGCGCTGCGTAACGGTGTAAAAGAGTTCAATGAATTGCTGGCGGGAGCCTGCGAAATTGCTTCCCGCGGCGATCTACACCGGCGGGGCGGGCGCGGTGATCATCGGCGGACTGTACTGGCGGCGGGGGACGACGGCGGCGGCCTGGACGGCGATGATTCTCGGCACGATCTTCACCTTCGGCGGACTGCTGATTCAGCAGAGCTGGCCGTGGTGGGTGAGAACCATCTTTGACGAAAATCACCTCATGCCGTGGTATCTGCTGCTGGCGGTAACCGGAATCACCTGCGCGGTGGCGGCAATTGCCGGAGTGCTCTGGTGGCGGCGCAGTCTCCGGGGAGCGGCCGTTTGTCTGTTTGTCGCGGTGGTGCTGGCGGCGGGGTTGTTTTCGGTGATATATGCGCAGGATTCGGTGCTCAGGTTTCTTCGCGGCAACGAAACGGTACTGGGCTTTTTTGCCGCGCACCGGGATAAATTTCCGATCACGAGCCAGTGGTTGAACTTCTGGGCGATGCTGATGGCCTCCGGGAGTTATGTGGTGATTTCGCTGTTCAGCCGGGAGAAGGAGTTCAATCTGGACAAGATGCTGCACCGCAAGCAGTACGCGGTAGCTTCTGATCAAGTGCTCGGGGATGCTCCGGAAGCGTTTTCCAAGTCGCGTTTTTCGCTGCCGCGACTGCTGGGGATAACCGGGGAGTTCTCCCGCTTTGAACGGCTGGTGTTTTACGCGAGTTTCGCGTGGACGATGGGCTGGTGGGCGATATTCATGATCGGTAATTGCGTGAATATATTCTGGCCGATCGGCAATGAGGTCTGGAGTGTCTACTGGTGGGTGGTGATCTGGTTGTCGGCGCTGGTCGGAATCATCTGTACGATCTGGATTTTCTGCGGCGGCATCCGGGATTCGCTGTATTTGTTCCGGGATCTGCGCTGCCAGCGGGTCGACACCACCGACGATGGTTTTGTACGTTCCGACAATCAGGAAAATTAATATAAAAGAAAGGGATGATGACCATGGAAAACGGTGCGCAGCGTCTGTCGCTCCCGCAACTGCAGGCGTGGGAACGTCTGGGTTACGGCATGTTCATCCATTTCGGGATGAGCACCTTTGAAGGCATGGAAATTCCCGATGGCAAAGCTCCGGCCTCGTTGTATGCGCCGACGGAGCTGAATGTACGGCAGTGGATCGCCGTCGCCCGGGATGCGGGAATGAAGTACGCGGTGCTGTGTGCAAAACATGTCGCCGGCCATTGCCTGTGGCCGTCGAAGCTGACCGACTACCATGTCGGCAACAGCGGGGATCACACCGATGTGGTCGGGGCGTTCGTCGACGCCTGCCGTGAATATGGAGTGATGCCGGGGCTTTATTACTGTTCCTGGGACAATCACCACCGCTTCGGCTCGCTGACGCCGAGTGACATGTATCACAAGGAGGCGTTCAATCCGGGGATATACTCCTTCACCACCCGCGCCTACCAGGAGTTCCAGACCGCTCAGCTTGAGGAACTGCTCACCGGTTACGGCGATATCGGCGAAGTGTGGATCGACATTCCTTCGGTACTGCCGCGCTGCTACCGTCAGGAACTTTACAACCAGATCGCGGTCTGGCAGCCTGAAACGGTGATCATGATGAACAACGGTTTCGGCGATGGTTCCAATTATCCGGAGGAGAAGGCGTGGCCGGCCGATCTGATTGCGATCGAACGCTGGCTCCCCAACAGCCAGAAGGGCCATCAGTGCTGGCGGGAAATCGAGGGGAAACGCTACTACCTGCCCGGAGAAGTGTGCGATCCGATCGGCAAGGAGTGGTTCTTCGTCGACGGCGACCTGCCGCGCAGCGACCGGGAACTGCTGGGAATGTACCTGGTAACCCGGAGCCGCAACGCCAACCTGCTGCTGGACGTGCCGCCGGACCGCCGCGGTCGGATCCCGGCGGAATCGGTGGACGCACTGATGCGCCTGCGCCGGAACATCGAACTGACCGGCGGATTTTTCTGAACCCCAACCGTGGAACGAGGTGAAAATCTATGACCGACCGTGATATTTTGCGCCCGCTGGCCGCGGAACTGGCGGAACTGGCGACGCTGCCGGTTCAGGATGAGCGTCGGCGCAACTGGCGCGCCGTCAACGACCTGAAGCGCGGCGCCAAACCGATGTTGATCGTCTATCAGGAGCCGTGGCACGAATTGAATTTCGACGGTTCGCTGGATGTGCATTGTCAGAATGAATTTCTCCGGACGGTGGAGACGGAGATGCGCCAGCGGCTTTTTCGCTGGAAGCACTTTCCCGGGGACATGGTCATCGATCCCTTCTGGGGGGTGGAGGTGCTGACCAATCTGGACACTCAATGCGGATTGCGGATTCAGGAGGAGACGCTCGAACAGGATCCGCGCGGGGGGATTGTGTCGCACCATTACGAAACGTTGTTCAAAAGCGAAGCGGATGTGGAGAAGATCCAGATGTTGGAGATCCATGCCGATCTCGCCGAGACGGAACGACGCATTGCGCTGCTGAACGAGTGTTTCGGAGACATTCTGCCGGTAAAGATGCAGCGGCTCGGCACGATCTGGTATGCGCCGTGGGATGTGATTTCGATGTGGTACAATCCGATGGAGATCCTGATGGATCTGATGCTGAAGCCGGAATTGATGCACGCGATCATGGAGCGTTACACGACGGCGATGCTTCATCAGCTCGACCAGCTGGAATCGCAGCAGCTGCTGGGAGCGACCGCCCTGAATCACATCGCCGGTTCCGGCGGGCTTGCCTACTGCGACGAACTTCCCGGAGATGAGACGGAAAGCGCAATAAGCACCTCCCGGCAGTGGGGGAGCGCGGCGGCGCAGATATTTTCGGATGTGAGTCCGGATATGCACGAGGAATTTGCGCTGCAGTACGAACGGCGCTGGCTGGAACGTTTCGGTCTGAGTTACTACGGCTGCTGCGAACCGCTGCACAACAAACTGGAGGTACTGCGCAGTGTGAAAAATCTGCGGAAAATCTCCTGCAGTCCCTGGGCGAATCCGGCCCGTTACGCGGAGGAGACCGCTGGTCGCTATGTGATTTCGATCAAGCCGAATCCGGCGGCGGTGGCGGCGGAGCGGTTCAATGCCGCCCAGGTACGGGC
>CAKUKT010000166.1 GCA_934663655.1 uncultured Victivallaceae bacterium | reverse complement strand
GATTGGAACCAGTGAAATGCTCTACGCGGACGCCAACCGGGATTACCTGGCGCCGACCTATACCCAGACTGCTCCCAACACCTTCTTCAATTATCTCAGCGAATATGCGGGTGATAACAAAAGAATATTCATCTGCCCCACCTACATCGACAATAATCCGGCCTCCCATGCTAATGTCGGTACCTTGGAAGCTCCCCGGGCCTTGGGATACGCCCAGAACCTGATGATCGGCAGATATGAGGGGGTGTATTCGATGCTCAACGACACCAAAATCACCCAGTGGAACCAGCCGACCGTACAGATCCTGATCGCGGATAACGCCGAAAAAGACAGCCTCATGAAGTGTTCGCTCACCGTCGGTGTCAACGATGCGCGCCATAACGAGAGAATGAATATTGTCTTCATCGACGGACATGTTCAGCCTGCGACTTACTATGAAGCCCGTCTGGATGGATTTGACGGCAACGGTCCCTATCACTGGTCGATGGAATACCAGCAGGAACACGGCGTTATCCGCATTTGATGAACTTGGCAAGGAAAAACCGGACTTATATCATAATGAGAAAAATTCTTTCACTTATACTGGGGGTTGTCCTGTCTGCCCTTTTCTGCAATCCCGGGGCGGCGGCGGAACCGGTCGGCAATCCCGGAAACTGGCTGCAGAAGTACCGCTGGACGCTGCAGGGCAACAGCGCCGAAATCGTCCAGCGCGATCCGGTGGCCGGCACCGTCCAAATCAAAGCGGAGCGGCCGGTCGGAAGCGTGGTCTTCAAATCCGAGCCGATCGCGCTGGAAGGCGATTCCGTGCGGCAGATCAACGTCAAGTTCATGCTGAACGAGCGTTCTTATGCCAAAATCTTTCTGCGCGTATGCCTGTTGCCGAGCCGCAACGCTGCGGCAGGGCGTATGCTTGATGGTTCGGCTACCTATGCCTCGATCCCGACCGATATCCGTTATCCGGCGGGGGAATGGCAGTGGATGCGGCTGCGTTTCCAGCCGACCGCGCAGGAAAAATATTTCCGGATTGAAATCGTAGTGGAAGACGGAGCCGCCGATCTCACTCTGGCAGATCTTGAATATGGTGCGCCGACGCCCCGGCCGTTGAGTCCGACCTGGGCATGTGATTCGATCAGTGGGATTGAAACTCCCCCCAACTACCATGAACCGGAGGAAGAGGTGATTCCACCGTTGACGGATGAACTCCGCCAAATCGTCAGCAACCGTAAACAGGCCACGGCGAAAGTGGAAACCGTGAACGGCAAACCCACTTTCACAGTCAACGGCGAACCTATCGCTCCATCATTTTACAACGGTTGCTGGTTTAATCCGCGCCTGTCGCAATTCGGCGATTTCAAACGCGCCGGCGTCCATACGTTTCTTCTCTCCACGCCCGTCGGCAAGAACCTTTACGGCAGCGGTTGCTGGACGGGCAAGGACACCTATGATTTCACCAGCGTCGATGAGTGGATATGGCGCATTCTGCGCGTCGATCCGCAGGCGAACATCATCCTCTATCTGGGGTGCGATCCCTATGTGGAGTGGGGACAGGAGAACCTCGATCACGTTTCCGCCGACCAGAACGGCAACAAAGCGGTGGTGGACTTCCATACGAAACGTTTCGGCGGCAATCCGCCGGGAAACGGCGAACGCTACGGTCAGAGCCTGGTGTCGGAGAAGTATCGCAGCGATACCGCGGCGGCTTTGCGCAAACTGATCGATCATCTGCAGAATTCCGATGTCGGCAAGGCGGTGATCGGCTATCACCTGTGCGGGTTCTCCGACGGACAGTTCTTCGACTGGGATTACGGCTGGAAAAATCAGCATATCACCGATTATTCTCCCGGCGGCATGGCGAGTTTCCGCGACTGGCTGCGTCGGCGCTACAACAATGACGTGAAGTCGTTGCAGAAGGCGTGGAATAATCCTGACGTCACGTTTGAAACCGCCGAACGTCCGACCGTCGATCAGATCTGGACGGATCGCTATCTGGTGGATTCCCAGCAGGTGGCCGACCACAACCGTTTTGCCAGCGAAGGTCAGGCGGAAACGGTCCTGTATCTGGCGAAAACCGTGCGCGAAGCGACCGGCGGCAAAGCGCTGATCGGCACCTATTATGAAGATATTACCGGTACGGTGTACAATCACGGTGCGCTCAAGATGTATCTGGAATCGCCCTATATCGATTACCTGGCCGGTCCGGCCGACTACCGGATTCGCAAGGAGGGTTATTCCGGCGGCGTCCGCAACATTTTCGGATCCACGCTGCTGCACGGGAAGATGTTTCTGACGGAACAGGACTGGCGTTCCTGGACAGCCGGGCCTAATTCTCCCGTTGAGAACTTCGCCTACGGCCGGGCGGAGTCGCCGCAGGAACACAACGCGATGGTTCGCCGGGAAAGCGGAATGATGATCGCGCTCGGCCTCGGCACCTGGTGGTACGATCTGGCGGGGAAATGGTTCCGGGACGACCGCATCATGCAGGGGATTGCCGAAGCGGTCAACGCCTTCAAACTGGCGGCGAAAATCGGCGGGATTCAACGCACGGATGTGGGAGTCTTTGTCAGTGAGGACAGCAATTTCTACAACACGCTGCGAACCAGTGACATCATGCGCGGCAACATTGCCAAACAGCGGGTCCAGTTGAACACCTCCGGGGTGCCCTACCGCCTCTATCTGCTGAGCGATGCCGGAGTAAAGGATATTCCCGAACATAAAGTGTACATGTTCATCGACTGTATGGCGATGAACGAGGTGCAACGTGAGTTTGTCGAAGGGCTTAAGCGCGACGGCAATACCTTGATCTTTATCGGATCACCCGGCATCATCGATCTGGACCGTCCTTACACCGCCAACGTGCTTGACGGCAGGGAACTGGAAAAATCGCGGAAAGCCGTTGAAGCGATGACCGGAATCAAGTTGAAGAATTACACCGGAATCCCGGCAGCCTATAAGCTTCCTGCAAACAACGAGTTGCTGAAGGGAACCGGGGACCGTCTGGCGTTTCCGCTGCAATACAACACTACCGGAATTGATTTCCCGCAGAACGGCGTACCGACTTTCGCCGTACAGGATCGCGCGGCGACTCCGCTTGCGGTCTACGCGGATGGGAAAAACATCGCGATTGCGGTGAAGAATTTTGATGACTACCGGGTAATCTATTCCGGAGTACCGGTTCTTGCGGATGCGTTTTTGAACCGCATTGCGCAGACCGCGGGCGCCTGGGTGGCGTCAGAGCCCGGCGATGCCGTCTATGCCAGCCAGAACTTCATCACGATTCACGCGATGCATGCGCTGAGGAACGGGCAGAAACGTCTGGTTCTTGACAAGCCCTCCAAGGTGATCGACATGAGTGACGGCTCGGTTGTTTCCGAGTCGGCCCGGGAGATCGATCTCACGATGAAGATCGGTGAAACCCGCTGGTTCCATTTGATTCCGAATCAGTAGGAATTCAGGTATTTAAAGATCGGCGGTACCGGCAGTGGGAGGATGGTGATGACTCCCGCGCCGGTACTGTGCAGAGGCAAGAGTAATAGAGGATGACATTGTCAATATGATGTTGACAAAAGAAGACGAATCAAAATTCCGTCCGATACCGTTTTATTTCATCAATACGCGCGATGAGGAGCGATTGAGCCAGGTTGAAATCAACCGGGCGATGGAACGGGTCAAGGCGCAGCATTTCGGCGGGATAGTTTTATTCAACAAACCTCCGGAGGGGTTCCGGGAGGAGGAATACCTGGAGACGCCATGGTTTGAGATGACCGAGCGTTTCGTGCTCGCCTGCCGTCGTTATGATCTGGCGCTCTGGCTTAACGACGGGTTCAATTTCCCGCCCGGCGACGCCGCCGGGAGGATCCAGAAGCTGGCTCCGCACCTGAAGCAGAAAATTCTGGTACAGCGTGATACGGGCGAGATTGAAGTGGATGAGCTCGAGTGGGGATTTCCCGCATTTGAAGAGGCGGAGAGTTCCGCATTGTTCATCCGGCTGGTCTATGAGGAGTATCGGAAGAAACTCGGGAAATATTTCGGTTCAGGCATTGTCGGATTTTTCTCGGATGCCGACAACCGGCGGGTGACGCCGTTTTGTACCGAAGCGCTGGGAAACCGGCCTTATTTTCCGTGGTGCAGTGATTTTTCGGCTTGTTTCAAGCGCGATTACGGGTACGATCTTACGCCGTTTCTGCCGCGGCTGCTGCGGGGTGAAACCGGGGAGTTTTCCCATGATTACTGGCAGCTGGCGGGGCGGCTGTATCAAAGGTGGTTCCGCAACAATTACGAATGGTGCCACCAAAACGGCCTGAAATATTCTTTCCACACTTCGGATACCGGACCGTTTCCGCAAGCGGAGTGTCCGCGCAGTTCAATCTATACTGAAGGCAACACGCTGGAATTTCTTGCCTTTTCCGATTGCCCGGGGACGGATCATGAACTGCTTCGGCTGGATGGCGGGACACATTTTGATCGGCGGTTTTACGTTCCGGTCTCTTCGTATGGAGCGGTTCCCCCGGCGAAAAACGGTGAATTTGCCGATACCCACCGGGATTTGCGGGCGAAATATGCTGCCGATGCGGCTTGCCTTTATGGAAAAGAACGGGTGCTGTGCGAAGCATTTGCCGCAACCAACTGGGGGGTTACCTATCAGGAGTTGCGCAGGATTGCCGCCTGGCAGATCATGCAGGGGGTGAATTTCTTCATTCCTCACGCGGTTCACCATGTGCTGTGGGGAGAGACGAAATATTTTGCGCCGCCGGAATTTTCATTGAGTCCGCTTGCGCACGGGGTCCGGGAATTTAATGACTTTCTGACGCACTGGTCATTTCTGGCTTCGGAAGGTGAATATCTTGCTCCGGTGGCGGTCATTGATCCAACCGATGAAATCTGGCGCGGCACCACCGACGGCAAAGCGATTTTCGCTCTGTGCGACCGGTTGAACCGACAGGGCTGGGGATATCGGATTGTGAACCGCACGGATGCTGAAAAATTCCAGTGGGTCTTTGACCCTGCCCGGGGAGTGTTTCCGGAACTTCCTCCGGCGCCGGCGGAATTTTCCGGAAACGGTGATCTTCATTTCATGCTGCGTAAAGTCGCAGGAGGAAAGGTGAAGCTGCTGGTTGCGAATATCTGGTCGGAAACTCCGGTTACCGGAGTTCTCCGCTTCCTCGGGCGCGAAATGAAATTGACCGTTGCATCCGGCGAAATCATGGAAATCCGGGAAGATGGGCCCAATCCCCCGCTTCCGGAAACCGGTACGGCTCCCGATCGGGTTGAGGTAACGCTGCTGGATCGCCACCGGATTCCACTGCGCGATCTGCGTGAATGGCATCAGGATTGCGCGCTGGAGGGACTGGAGTTGCTGGTTCCCGCTCAGTGGGCGGACAATATTTGTTATGATGGCGGGAAATTGAAAACTGCTCCCCGCCGGGTGATGTTGTTCGACGACGCCTATTGCGCCTTCGGGCTTGACGGGAGCGCGGGCCGGCACGTGCTTTCCTTCGACGGAGCTGAACCGCCGCCGGAATATCCGGTCTTTCTGGAAGGCGATATGACTGCCGGAGTGACTGGAGCGCCGGTTGCGGGCAAGGTATTCATGCTGACCTACAACCTGAATATCCTGACCGCTTCCGGGACGCGCCTGATATTGGGCGCCCCCAATCCGGAATTATCGCCGGGATTGCTCCGTGACCAGGGCTATCCCTTTTATTCCGGCCGGATACGCTACCGTCTGCATTACCGGAAGCCAGGAAGAAAACTCCACTTCCCGCAGGCGGGAAACATCAGCGAAGTCTGGATCGGCAATGAACATTTAGCCACCGTAATTTTTGACGGGACTGATGTAGAATTGCCTGCGCAATGGGACGGTACAATCGAACTGATTCACTACAATACGCTCGGAAATCAGTGGGAAGGCGCCGCTTATCCCAACGGATTGCCGGTATTGCCGGAACTGTGTTGAATTTCCATCAACACTGCCGGGAATTGGTGATTTCCCGGAGAATGCAGTTCGCGTGCAAACTACTGGAGAACAGGAAAAAGCAACGAAAAACCGTACTTACGCGGCAAAGCGGAGATCCGAGCATAAAGGACTTTTTCACTTGTGAATGTGCTTTTCCCGGCTGGAAAATCCGCGGCACCGGGAGGAGGGTCAACCCCACCCCCTCCCCTTTTTTTTCAGAACCGGCCTCGAGCAGAAC
>CAKUKT010000165.1 GCA_934663655.1 uncultured Victivallaceae bacterium | reverse complement strand
CTACTGGGGCGGGCCGGACGGCTACCGACCCGACCGGATGCAGCGCGTTCCCGCCTGGTGCGGAGTCGATTCGGTTTACGCCGACTTCAACGACGACGGCTGGGCGGAACTCGCCGTGCTCAACAATTCGGAGAACTCCACCAACCTCGACCCCGGACATCATATTCACCATTTCGGGCCGAACGGTTTTGAACCGGAAAAATCCTACTGTCTTAAAACCAATCTCGGCTGGGGAGGATTCGCCGGTGACTTCGACCATAACGGCTACCTCGATCTGATCACCGTCGGCAACAAATTCCAGGATCTGCTGCTCTTCCGCGGCGGTCCCGACGGCCTCGCCCGCGAAGGCGAAACCATCTCCCTCGAAGGACGCGGCAGCCCGCGCTGGCCGATTGCCGCCGACCTCAACAAGA
This sequence comes from uncultured Victivallaceae bacterium, assembly GCA_934663655.1. GTDB lineage: Bacteria > Verrucomicrobiota > Lentisphaeria > Victivallales > Victivallaceae > UBA1784. Next base: position 5,833 of record CAKUKT010000165.1, on the reverse strand, counting down.
ACGGCTACCTCGATCTGATCGTCCCGCTGATTACCGCCGACCGCACCCTGATTCTCTGGGGAGGACCTGACGGCTACAGCATGAAAAACCATTCGGAACTGGCAGTCTTCATGGGGGCCTGCGCCCGGGCCGCCGACCTTACCGGCAATGGTTACCCCGACGTGATCATCGGCACCCATACCGAAACACCGCGCGCCGGTGAACTCACTCCTCACCACCCCCACCATTCCTACGTCCATATCTACTGGAATGGTCCCGAGGGATTGAGCGAAAACCGCAAAACCATTCTGCGTGCCGACGCCGCGGATTCGATCGCCGTCGCCGACTTCAACAACGACGGCTGGCTCGATGTCTTCGTCGGATGCTATCACGGCGGCAAGGATCGCGACACCAACAGCTTCATCTACTGGAACCGCGAAGGACACTTCGCCGAACTCGACCGTCAATGTCTGTTCGCCCACTCCGCCAGCGGCTGTGTGGCGGTCGATTTCAACAACGACGGCTACATCGACCTGGCGGTCGCCAACCACAAGGTGTGGGGCGACCACCACGGCTACAGCGAGGTGTGGTGGAATGGTCCGGAAGGATTCAACGGGGCAAGAACCACCAAGCTGCCGACTGAAGGCCCCCACGGTATGACCGCGATCGAACCCGGCAACCAGCTTGACCGCGGTCCGGAAGAGTTCTATTATTCGGAACCAGTTTTTGCCGACGCCGACGGAGTGGTTTCCGGTTCCGAAATAACCGCTGAACTCCCGAAGGACACCTGGGTGACCCTCACCATGCGGGTGGCGGAATCGGTGGAGGCGCTCAAAAAGCAACCCTGGCGCACTCCCGACGCGATCACCTATCATGCCGGTAACGCACTCCAATATCGCCTGGCGCTGGGAGCGAGAAATTCTCTTCGCACTCCCCGAATCACCAAAGTCGAGATTTTCCTCGAAGAAAAATAAGGAATCGGAAAGATGAACGTGCTGGAAATGTTTTCCCTCAAGGGGAAAGTGGCGCTGGTCACCGGCGCCGGCAACCGCAGAGGATATGGAGCACAATGCGCCTCCGCGCTTTATGAAGCGGGAGCGGAAGTTTACATCGCATCGCGCAACCTCGAAAAGCTCAACAACTTCGCCGCCGACTACCCCGGCATGAAGGTACTTCAGCTCGACCTCGAATCCGAAGATTCCGTGCGGGCGATCATTCCCGAAATCATCCGCCGTTCCGGACGGATTGACATTCTCGTCAACAACGCGGTCGCCCGGGTCGCGCTCGACTCCTGGGATATGACGATGGATCAATTTGATTACAGCCTGCGTGCCAACGCTTCGGCGCTGTTTCTGATCACCCGGCTTGCCGCCGAGGCGATGATCGCCGCCAAGCGCGGGGGTTCGATCATCAACATCGGTTCCTACATGGGAGTGCTCGGTCTTGCTCATTCCAATTACGCCGGAACCGGCATGCAGACCGATTCCGATGTACTGCCGTCGCCGGTTTACCATTACGAAAAGGGCGGCATGTTGAACTTCACCCGCTGGGCAGCAAGCGTACTCGGCAAATACAACATCCGCGTCAACTGCGTGACGCTGATCGGTGTCGCCGCCGAACACGACCCCCAGGGACGCTTCCAGAAACAGCACGCCGCCAATACTCTGCTCGGGCGCATCTGCGGCCCCGAGGATCTCAAAGGCGGCATCGCTTATCTCGCCAGTGACGCATCGTCGTTCGTCACCGGCAGCAATCTTACCATTGATGGAGGATACACGGCAATATGAAAGATTATCAGATGTCCCGGCTCATGCTCGGAACGGTTCAGTTCGGGATCGATTACGGCGTCGCCAACACCACCGGCAAGCCGACCTTCGAGACCGTCAAACAGATTCTCTCCTATGCGTTCGACCACGGAGTCACCGCGCTCGACACCTCCGCCGATTACGGCGACAGCGAGGAAGTCATCGGCAAGGCACTCGCGGAACTCGGCATTGCCGACCGTTTTCTGATCGTCACCAAGGTACCGATTATTCCGGACGGAGTGAATGTGGAGAAATTCATCGAGGATTCGCTTAATCGTTCGCGGCGAAACCTGCGCCTTGAAACCATCCCGGCGGCGCTGCTGCACCGCGAAGATGACCTCAAATACCTCCCTGAAATTGAAAAAATGGTCGAACGCGGTTTGATCGGCGGAGCCGGTATTTCCCTCGATACCGCCGCCTACGCCGACAAAGCCGACCATGTGCAGTACCTGCAGGTGCCCGGCAACGTGGTCGACCACCGTTTCGACCGGGTTTTCGATGTGCCGCGCAAACACAACTTCATCCGCAGCGTCTACCTGCAGGGAATGCTGGTCATGCCCAAAGAGAAGGTGAAGCTGCCGGAACTGCGCGCTGCCCGGGAAAAGCTCGAGGGGTTCGGCATGCCGATGCCCGAACTCTGCATGCGCTATCTGCTCTCCCAGCCGGGCAACACCAGCGTGCTGACCGGAGTCGAACGGCTCGAACAGCTGCAGGAAAATATCCGCATGGCCGAACTCGGACCGCTCGATCCGGAACTCTTCGCCGCCGTCAAGGACGCGGTTAAGCTTGATGAGAAATATGTCCGTCCGAGCAGCTGGCCCCGCGAAGTCCAGATGGGAGATCGGAAGTAATTGCTCCTCAACCACCGGCGGGAAACTCCGGCATGATTCCGTTTTCCCGCCGCGTCAATCTTTTTCATCACTCCGTCGCCGGCGGAGCGATGAGATCATCACCGGAAGAGAATGGTTCTAACGCTACCGGATACTGCCGAACTTCGCGCCATCAGCAAGGCGGCGCGCCGACTCCGTGACGCCGGACATCAGGTCATGCTGGTGGGCGGCGCGGTGCGTGATCTGCTGCTCAGCCGTCCGCCTTCCGATTTCGATCTGGTGACTACCGCCCGTCCCGAACTGCTCCGGGAGATGTTTCCCGGGTATCAGTTCACCGGCAAGAGTTTCGGCGTCGGCCTCCTGAAACTCGACGCCGGAACCTTCGAAATCGCCACGGCCCGACTCGAACGTAAATACATGGACGGGCGTCATCCCGGCGAAATCAAATTTTCCGATTCCCTTGAGGAGGATGTCATTCGTCGCGATTTCACGGTAAATGCGATCCTGTGCGACCCGCTGTCGGGGGAGATTGTCGATCCCGCGGGCGGCGTGGAGGATTGTTTCCGGGGGATCATCCGCACGGTCGGCGATCCGGAACGGCGTTTCCGCGAGGATTACCTGCGAATGCTCCGGGCGGTGCGGTTCGCCTCCCGGCTCGATTTTGACCTGATGCCGGATGTGGAGCGCGCCATCGAACGGCTCGCGCCGCTGGCCTCCAGCCTCGCTGCCGAACGTATCCGGGAGGAGTTGACGCTGATGCTGCTGGGACGCAACCCCGGCAACGCGTTCCGGATGCTTCACGAAGTCGGTCTGCTCAAGGTAGTGCTTCCGGAGGTGGATGCGCTGGCCGGCGTCGCTCAGCCCCCGCAATTCCATCCCGAGGGCGATGTCTTCACTCACACGATGCTGATGCTCGACGCGATGGTTTACCCGGATCTGCGGACCGCCTGGTGCGTTCTGCTCCATGATGTCGGCAAAGCCGTAACCCAGAGCCGCGACGAAACCGGCCGCATTCGCTTTTTCGGCCACGAGGAGCGGGGAGCGGAAATCGCCACGTCGATGATGGAACGCCTCCGTTTCGCCAACGATGACGCGACCGCGATAACTTCAGCAATCCGCAACCACATGCGTTTCGCCGCGATACCGGAGATGCGGCCGGCCAAGCTCCGCAAAATCGTCGCCGATCCGAATTTTCCCGTTGAACTGGAGCTTCACCGCCTCGATTGCCGGTGCTGTCACGGAAAGATGGAGGCATTCACGTTTCTGCTCGATCTGATCGCCGCCGCCCCGGAGGTTTCCGTACTGCCGTCCCCCTGGGTGCGCGGAGCGGATCTGATCGCGGCCGGATTCACCCCATCGCCGCTCTTTCGCAAGGTGCTCGAAGAGTGTTTCGAACGCCAGCTGGCTGGAGAGTTCGCCGATCCCGATGCCGCCCGGAAATTCGCCGTCAACTTGGCGGAAACCTCCAAATCTTGACGCCCCCCCTGCCCTACCGGAAGATCCGGCTCCTCAACCGGCGCGGAGCACCGCAAGCGTTTCAAAGTGCGCGGTCGCCGGAAACATATTGAACATTGCCACCGTTTCCAACCGGTAACCGGCAGCGGCAAACCCCTCAAGGTCACGCGCCAGCGTGTCGGGAGCACAGGAGATGTAAACGATCATCCGCGGACGCGCCGCGGACGCCGCGGCAATCAGTGAAGCGTTGACGCCGCCGCGCGGCGGATCCAGCAGAAACACCGTTTCCGCCGCCGGGCTCTCCCGCAGCATTCTGCCGACCCCGGCAGCGGCATCACCGGCCCGGAAACGGCAGCGGTCGGCGACGCCATGGCTTTCCGCATTGACTTCAGCGGCCGCGACGGCAGCGGCCTCCAGTTCGACACCGGAACATCGCAAACCGGAAATGCGTTCGGCGGCGGCGATTGAAAATAAACCGACCCCGCAAAAAAGTTCAACCAGCCGCCCGCAACCGGAGGCCGCCACCAGTGCGACCACCCGGCGCACCAGTTCCGCCGCAACAAAGGTATTGGTCTGAAAGAAACCAGATGCCGCTACCCGGAAATCGCCAAATTCCGCCAGCTCCTCGGTCAGCCATCCTCCCGCGGAGATTTCGCGAACTCCGTTCCGGGGAGTCCAGCGCCAGGTCAGCCGGGCAGGAAAACGCGTCTGGCGGCGGCGGAAAGATTCGAGTTCCTGATTGATTTCCGGCACCGCCAGCGGACAGCGGTCAACCCGGATCAGCGTCCGATTGTCTTCGCCGCGGTAGCCGCCAACCGGACCGGAGAGCGTCAACTTGTTGCGCCGTAAATAACGCCGGTCGGAATCAAACGGAGCGGCCACCTCCACCTCGTCCCCGGGGCGAAACCGACGCAGAAATCCGCACAACTGCCGGGATTTCGCCTCCAGTTCCAGCTGCGGCGACACCTGCTGATACGAACACCCGGGGCAGCACTGCCCACCGGCTCCAGGGGCGGCAAACAACGGACACTCCGGAACCTGCCGTTCCGGTACGGCATTGAGCACCTTAAGCAGCCGCCCTCTTGCAAAGGAACGTTTTCCAGTCACGATCTCGACTTCCGCCCGCTCGCCGGGAATACCCCCGCGAACAAAGCACACCCTTCCGTCGGGAAGCCTCCCCACCGCCTCGCCTCCGTAGGCGAAACTGTCAAAAATCAACTCCGGCATATCTGCGATCCAGACTTTACAATTCTGAACATATTAGCCACTTTTCCGGACTGCCCGCCCGTAATTCGGAAACCTCTTACGAAAAAAACTCAATTTCCCCCGCCGGACAGATCGTCAGTCACAGTTCCCGGCTCACAATCCCGCGGCTTGCCCTGCCATGCCAAACCCTCATTCAAAAAAACGACCGCCTCGCCGGATCCCGGCAGGCGGTCGTCGTCGTACAGACAGGAATTACTCTTTTTCCTTTTCGACTTCAGCCTGATGCTTGGCGATGATCTCATTGGCGACGTTGGCGGGCACCTGCTCATAACGATCGAATTCCATCTCGAACGACCCACGCCCCTGCGTCATGCTCCGCAACTCCGTGGCGTACTTGTACATTTCCGCGAGCGGAACTTCCGCGTTCACCACCTGCAAACCCTCGTCAACCGACATTCCCAGCACCCGGCCCCGTTTGTGGTTCAGGTCGCCGGTGATGTCGCCCATGTAGGCGTCCGGAATGTGAATCGATACCTTCATGATTGGCTCGAGGAGTAC
>CAKUKT010000164.1 GCA_934663655.1 uncultured Victivallaceae bacterium | reverse complement strand
CACCACGGAGGTGGCGGTGATTTCGCTGTCCGGCATTGTCGCCGCCAAGAGTGTTCGGGTCGGCGGCGATGAACTGGATCAGGCGATCATGCAGCACTTGAGAAAGGTTTACAATCTGCTGATCGGCGAGCTCACCGCCGAACAGATCAAGATTCGTCTCGGCAGCGCCTATCCCGTCAAGGATGACGCCACCCTTGACGTCAAGGGGCTGGACATGGTTTCGCGGGTCCCCAAGACGGTGCGGGTCACCGCGTCGGAGATCCGGATCGCTCTCCAGGAGCCGATCACCACTATCGTCGAAGCCGTGCGCGCGACCCTGGAGAAATGCCCCCCCGATCTTGCCGCGGATCTCATCGACCGCGGAATCGTGCTCGCGGGCGGCGGTGCGCTGCTCTCGGGTCTGGACAAGCTTTTGTCGGAAGAAACCGGGCTGCCGGTTTTCGTCTCCGATGATCCCCTGAATGCGGTTGCCAAGGGCGCCGGAGTGATGCTTCAGGAAGACAGTATTTGGTCGTAGAGGTTTATGAAAATCGATTTGCGCGGACTCCGACGGATTGAACTGGCCGATCGACAGCTCTTCAACGAAAAGTTCGAGGAGATGCACAGCCAGAGTTGCGAATGCAGCTTCGTCAATCTTTTTGTGTATCGTCAACCATATGATTTGCGTTTCGTCGAATGGGGCGACCGGCTGGTTGTCTACGACGGCTCCAATCGTTACATCCATTATCCACTCGGCCGTTGGACTCCGCCGGAGGAACTCAATGAGATTTCCGGAGCTTTCCGCAAGGTCGGCCTTACCGATGGCGGGATTTACGATGTGCCGGAGGAGTTCCTCGACATCCATTCCGACTGTGACCGGTTTTTCGAGATCGAATATGACGAAGGTGCGATTGATTATCTCTTTTCGGTGGAGAAGATCGCGACTTTCAACGGCCCGAAACTCCGGAAAAAGCACAATCTGGTCAAACAGTTCCAGGCCAACTGGCCCTATGCCGAGGTGAGAAAGATCAACGCTGCCGAATTGCCGGTAGCCGAGAAGCTCGCCGCCGAACTCAATTCCCGGGCCGAACAGTGCGTCTTCATCGAAGAGGAGAATATCGCTCTCAGTGAGTGCTGGAAGCATTTCGACGAGCTGGGACTTGGGGGACTGATCCTTTATGCCGAACCGGGATTCCCGGCGGGAATTTCCCTGTACAGCATGCTCCACTCGGATACGGTTGACGTTCACTTCGAGAAGGCCGACCATTCGGTCAAGGGGGCGTCGCAGACGTTGACCTGGCAGCTGGCGATCACGCTGCGGGGTCAGGCGAAGTTCATGAACCGGGAACAGGATCACAACGAGGAAACGCTGCGCCATTCGAAACGTTCGCTGGATCCGGAGCGCTTCTTCAAACGTTATTTCCTGCGCATGCTCTCCTGACTGGAGACGGCCGGCGGGGGATCGATTTTGCCTCCCCTGCCGGAGCGGATTCGTCTCTGACGATCCCGGGCGGAAGAACCATTTCTCCCGACCCTCGCTGAAACAAGCTGACCAACCGTATACGGGTATGCTGCAATAAAAAGCGCCGGTCACGAAAATTTGTGACCGGCGTTCAATTTACGCAGGATCAATCCGGTTCCGCTCTCAATCAAATATCGCCGCTTTCACCGATTTCACCCGCATCGATCCCGAAATCACGCTGGAACCGTCTCCCCAGAGAATATCCGCCGTTCCGGCGCCGGGGCGGATTTCGCCCGAATCCAGCAATTTCCCGTCCAGATAGAGTTCGGCGGCTCCGGAGACGCGGTCGAGCAATATTCTGACCCGGTGCATTTCCGGCGTCAGGGGAAAGGTGTTCCACGGGGTGGTGATTCTGCTGTCGCTCAATTTCATCGTGAAATCGAGAACACCGTGGGTTTTCCCCTGTGCCGGCAGGCGCAAACCGATCAGGAAGAGATCATCGCCGGATTTTTTCGGCGGATTGAGCGGAGCCGCTTCCAGCTCGAAAGCCGCAAACCGCCCGGCTTTTTGAAGCAGTGGATGCTCTTTCATTCTCATCAGCTGGTAGATGTTGCCGAAATTCGCGTCATGGTCAAAAACGGTTCCTCCTTCCGGATGAGCAGGCAGCCGCTTGTAATCGCTGCTGAGTTTTTCCGGCAGTTTTTCCGTCGGGAAATCGAGAACGAAATCCCATTCGGGTTCGCTTGCCGAAACCTGTTCCAGTTCTTTCCGGCGCTGTGTCGCCATTTTGACTTCAAGCACCACATCGGTCAGCATCAGGGAATCGTCAAGTATCACATCCTTCCACTCCGAGGCGCCGCGCCCTTCACCCGACAGCGAACCGATCAGCAGGCTTTCCTCATCACGTCCGGGAATGGTGTCGTTACAGCCGACGAGTACATTTTCAAGTGTTCCCGCCTCGCCGACCGCCTTGCCTCGCCAGAGCGGTTTGCCGTCGACGTTCAGCGCAAATTCACCGTTGGCAAGTTCAACCCGGTAACGATGGAATTTCTCCGTGTCGACCGCGAAGGTACGGTCGCATTTCACCAGCCGGATCTTTCCCGGTTGAAAATCGACAATCTCCACATTTTTCCCGTTTGCCAGCCTCAACACCGCGGTAAGCGGTTCGGAACCCGGCAGCACCCGAAGCGTGAACTCCGTAATCAGCGGCGCACCACCGATACCGCTGAGCGGATAGAGCAGATTGGCGGCGGCTTCGGTACTGCGATCCGAGATACGGTAGGCACCGTCAACAATCTCTTCCGCCCGGGGATCAACGCCCTGCCCGGTAAAGAGACGCCGCCACGGCAGCTGTTTCGGCATTTTCAACAGCGTGTCTCCGACGAGGATGGTTTTCCGGGCGCCGGCGGTCGTGCCTGGTACAATAAACGTCACCTGATTGGCGCCGGATTTTATCAGTTCCGGCGTCACGGCGAAAGAAACCACCCCACCGGCCTTCCCGGTGGACTTCAACCGCTCTCCGTTGAACGTCACCGACAGCGACTCCGACTCTCCCGATACCGCAACATGCAGCGTTGCCTGCCGGATCGGGTATTCCCGATGATTCTCTCCGGTCTGGATGATTACGGTAAATGGTTCTCCTGCCATAAGCCGACGTTCGTAACCCGGCCCGAGCAGCGGGAGCCGATCCAACCGACGTTCGTCGCCGAAGAGCGTTATCCAGCGTTTCTGCAGCGTCGCATAGTAACTCTTGTTCCGACCGGCCACCGCTTCACCGCTCCCCTCCGCATAGGGGAAGTACCCGGTGTGATAGAACATATTGAAAAAGTAAAGCCCATCCGCTCCCGCCGCCGCCGCGGTCGCCGCCTGCCCGTCAAAGGAGGCGTTGCTGTTGCGGTTGAAAACTCCGGACCCGCCCATGTTGCTGAGATCAACTCCGGGATAGAACTTTATCCCATATTTCCGGCACAGATTTCCCATCACGTCGCAGGTGGCGAAGTTGCCGTGATCACCGCCGGAAAAACAGAGATCAAACAGCCCTTCCCGCATCCAGCATTCGACATCCAGCCCCTGCAGCCGGCAGATCTCCGGAGAGTCCGGCAGCCGCAGCGCAATCAATACCGGACGCCCCCGTTCCCGTCCGAAACTTTCAGCGTCGGCCCGGATGGTGCGCAGCATTTCCGTGAATCCATCCGCCTCCGCCTGAGAAACCGCTTTGCCCCAGGCAAAAGATTTAAAGAAACAGTCATCCCGGTAGAAATCAAATTCAAGACCGTCAAGGTCAAAATCCCGGATCATTTCCGCAGCGATTGCCGCCAAGTGTTTTCTCACCTCCGGATGCGCGTAATCGAAACTGGTCCAGGAACCGCGCGGCGGCGCGTTGTCCCGGGTGCCGCATAACCACTCCGGGTGTTGCTGTTTCAGCGGCGGCAGCAGCTGCGGAAAGAAGCGGTCATGGGTATCGTTGACCCGGATCGAACCGAAAAATTCCAGTCCGTTTTCCCGGGCGAACTCTCTGGCGATCTGCATCGGATTGCTGCCGGTAATCTTTTCCAGTTCGCTGACGATGCTTCTGTACCCCTTGACCTGCGGCACCTCGGTATAGCGATCCGCCACCCGCGATGGATAACTCATCGTCAGCCCGACCGAAAACGGACAATAGGCGAGCACATCGAACTTCGTCCCCTTGAGTTTGTCAAGCATGTAGGCGCGAAAATTGGCTTCCGTCACCTCCTGCTTTTCCGGAAACGCGGTGCCGTCGCAGCCGTCATGGTTGATGATCAGACGGCGTGGTTTATTCAAATTATCCTCTTTCATTTTCACCCATTCGGCATCGGTCATCCCGAAAGTTCCGGCGACCGTTCCGAACACGACTGCGATAAGCAACGGCAGTTTCATAGCAACCTCGCGTTGAGGGCGGCAATGGCGCCCACCCCATATATGTTTTTATCTCAAATCAGTAACTGATGTCGATGCGTGACTCACTGTATTTCGCCTCGTTGCTGCAGGTTATCACCAACGTGTTGTTCCGCGCATACATTTTCCCCGAACCGCTGTTGTCGTGTAACAACTGCGAGATTTCCCCGAGCGAGAGCGTCGCCACATGGCCATCTACAAAGGCGATACTTGTCCGATCGCTGTGGAGCCGCCCCAACCAGCCGCTGCCGTAGGTCTGATCAACCGAACAACTCATGAACTTCGGCGGTTCCGCAGTGCTGTGAGCCACGCTGTCAACCATCAATATCCCATTCGAAGGCTGGGTGATTTTCGCCGGATTGTACCCCCGGAAAAGACGATAGGAAGAGTTGTAAGGATAATATACCATGACCGATTCGCCGTAAAGATTCTGACGATAATCGCTCGTCCCGGAATTGAACATCCCGTAAGTATACAGACGATATCCGCGCGAATCCTTGAGGTCGCTCGACATTACGGGACACTGATACACCTTGCTCTCATCCGCGCTGTAACCGCTGTCCCACATGATATCCGCCCAGAATACAACCAGTTTGCCGCTCTCCTGACTCGACGCCCGCTCGTAATAGCCGACGTAATAACGTTGATCGTTGCTTTAAAATTGTTGGATCTGGTCGCAGGATTTGAGATTATTTACACAATTGCTCGTTCGTGCGGCTTCTCGTGCCTTCGACAGCGCCGGCATCAGCATTGCGGCCAGTATCGCAATGATTGCAATCACGACCAGCAGTTCGATCAATGTAAAATTACGGATCCTCATTTTCAGGTTCCTCCATAAAGTCGATGAAGTGAATTTATCATGGTCAATCTCCCGGGATGTCGACCTCGGTGATCTCCTCATGCATCAAGGAGAGTTCCTAAACAGATTTTTTTCGACGGCACCAATTTCCCGCACAATCAATTCCCCGGGCGCGCCGATTTCCGGAAATAGCGCCGGTAGTTTTTTACCATTTGCGATAACGGCGTATCCGGATCCCCATAGGATTCAAAAGTAATCAACGTCTGTGCCAATACCCGATCCATATACCAGCGAACCCGCTTCTCCGCCTGGGCCGGAGTCCCGGAAGCCAGAATCTTAAGAGTGTCGGCATCCTGGTGAACAGTTCCGGTACATTGTATATACAGATATTTCTTCTGTTCTTCTTCAGAAACAATCTCTCCGCCGTGAAATCTCAGATAACCCAGCGTTGTACGCAGTTCCCGGTCAAAATTAAAGCAGACCGCGAAACCAGCCAGTATCGCCGATTTCGCATACTGGCTGTTTCCACATCCGGAAACAATCGTCCGGTGAAATTCCCGGTTCGCCTCCCCAATCCCATCGAAATCTCCGACAGCAAATGCTCTACGCTCCAATTGACATTGAGTCGACAGCGCTTTCAACGTCGCCTGCGGACGACGCTCGGCAATCTCCCTCGCCGCCAGCGGTTCGATCGCCAACCGTAACTTGTACCAGTCGACGATCTCCCGCATCGTGAAATCACGAATCTGAAATCCCCGGTAGGGAACGTATTCAATAACCCCCCAGCCAACCGCCTGACAAAGCGCCTCACGTATCGCCTGACGCGTAACATTGAACTCACGCGCCAATTGCGCTTCGTTGAACTGCTGACCAAAAGAAATTTTTTCCGTGAGTAACTTCCGAAGCAGATGACGTTGCACCTCTGCCCCGGCCGGCTGGTGATTCTGATCCTGCTGCACCGGCATTTTCAAAGTGTCTCCCCCAAAAGATTTTTATGCCCGCTTCGTCCATTCGTCACAGATATTATTATAGTTGAAAAAATGTCAATGTCAAGACATATTCCAATAAATTATAAAGAATTTTTCCTTAAATTGTAGATAATATTTGACAAAACACACTATAAC
>CAKUKT010000163.1 GCA_934663655.1 uncultured Victivallaceae bacterium | reverse complement strand
CCAAACCCGCCCGTCATCCCCCATCGCCAACCCGGCCCCCGGCAACTGTACCGGCAAACCCTGCCCCGAAAAAGCAACCCGGAAGCGTTCACCCTCGCCTTTGAGCAATTCAAATGTTCCAGAGGCGCGTCCACCCCGTTCGGTGGTGCTGCTCCAGTTGCCGGCAATCCGGATGTGCCGCCCGGAGGCGGGATCCCAGTTCAGCACTTTCTGCAAGCCGCCGAAAAACGCCCGGATCGCCGCCGCATCGGCGGGAGCAAATCCAGACTCCCGCCGGGGCACGCTCTCGTCCCGGAAAAATTCAGTCATCTCCTCCAGTAACCCGGGAAGTTCGGCAATCGCAGTGTAGTGGCCGCGGCCGGGTATCCACCGGAAATCCTTCCCGCCCAACCCGATCGCCTCCGCCAGTTCCCGGGAATGGGCAGGAGGCACCACTTCATCATCACCGGCATTGATCATCCGGATTCGGCCGGCCGCGGCCAGCGGCCGAAGTCGTTCGACGTTGTTAAGGGGTTCAATATAGTCAAGAACTCCGGAGAGAAACTCCCGGTCCGCCGTCGAAGCCCGGTCAATCGCCGACTTCATCGGCTGGATCTCCGGCGTATCGTTCTCCAGCAACTTCCGCAAATTGCCGCCGCCGAGCAGAAATACCGCCTTCTGAATTCGCTCGTCCTGCCCGGCTACCGGCACCCCCATGATCGCTCCGAGACTGGTTCCCATCAGATTGATTTTGCCGGAGTTGACTTCGGGACGCCGTTCAAACAGATCGATCACCCGCCTGACCTCCACAGGAATGGCACGAAAACCCTCGCCAAGTATCCGGGCGCCCCGGGGTGAGGCGAGCACCTCCCGCCGCCCCTCCGCCGGAACCCGTTCGCCGAAAAGTGGAAAAATCGGCATAACCGCAGGAATGCCGTTGCGGGCAAAATGGGAGGCAATCATCCGGGTGAGTTCGCCGTCGCCGCCGAGAATGTGCAAACAGACCACCCCGGGACGGGGAGTATCCCCCGGTTTCCAGTCGGATGGTTGATAATAATAGGCCACCCCCTGCCCGGCTTCCGGCCAGGACGGCGGTTCAGGGGAAGGGAAACTCCAGCGGTAGAGCCGGTATTCCGGAGTGGTTTCCAGCAGTCGGGCCTCAAAGGGAAACGGCGGATCGGCTTCCTCCCCGACCGGAGAGGCACCGACAAGCACTGCGACGGCCAGCGAAACCAATATCATCAACAACTTCATCATCGCGTACCCCGTCCGCGCATTTCTGATCGATCTGAAGCCGGCAATCATCCGGAACCAGGACGGTCGCTTCACCTCTTCCCACTCCTTCCGGCGCTCTCACACTGCCAATTCAGAAAGAAACGTTCACATCCCCGTGGAGCTTGGCCGGCGGAGCCATCAGCACGATTCCCGCCGGTTCACTCCAGTCGCGATCCCACCGGCGCAGCAACAACGGATCGGTCGGCTCTCCCCAGCAGTTGAGGTCGATGATCAACACCTTCTCCTCGCTGGTGATGTAGATGTCCATCACCAGATCTTCCGCGGGCAACTTCCAAGCGATCGAATCGATGAATTTCGAAACCAGACGCCAGTAGTGACGCCGCATCCCCTCCAGGCGCCGGAAATGACGGATCAGATGGTACTGACTCATCGCGTTGAGCTGCCCGCCCCGGATGAAAAGCCGAAATTCACGCGGCCAGGTGATCCGACGGAACGGCCGCAGACAGATGTATTCCACCTCACCCCGGTCGGCGGCGGCGCGCACCTTCGCGCTGGAAGCGAGGAAACGCCACGCGCTCTGCGGCGAATAAACCGCCCCGCGTTTGAGTTCAAAGCGTTCTGTGTCGGTCGGCGAACACTTGTCCACCGAGGTAAAACAATTGCCGGGGATTCCCGCCATCGGAGCGGCCAGGTCGGCGATCACGGAACGCACCACCTTCTCCCACTCCTTGCCGGGGGCGCTCTTCCCGCCCGCCCCCGCGGCCAGCGCTCCGATCGCCTCCGGGCGCAACTTCACAAACGAAGTCACAAACGCATGTTCGGCCAGAACCGGATACCAGACCGGCATCCGCAGAAAATCATTCTTGTCCATGCTCATCGCTGTTCCGCTCGGCAGCGGCCTCCACACTGTTGGCGGCGATCATCCAGTAGACCGCCAGACCGAAAACATATACCGTACCGTAGTTGAGAAAAGGCAACGCCAGCGCCGGAAAACATCCGGCCACCAGCATCACCGGAAAACTCGAGTAAATACCGATTTTCCAGTAATCCGACACCCGGAGATGACGCATCCGTCTCGCCCCGAAAAGACGGTACATCAGCGAGAAGAGCGCCGTCACAAACAATGCAAGTGCCGACAAAATCAGCACATTGCCGAGAAACAGACATAACCCCATCGCAGAACGCAGAGAATCAAACAGCGTCGCCGTCGCCTCCACATTACGGCCGACAAACCACTGGCGGGCCGAAGGAAGTTCAGAAGCGAGAGCGGCCATGCTCTGGTCGTCCAGCGGCACCCCGAACCCGGCCGACATCATCTCCGTCGCGGAATGCTGCCACTTCGAAGTCAGCCATCCCCCGTTTTCCACCCGGAATGACATCAACAACCCGCCCGGAGCCCAGATGAGGAAATAACCGAGTTTTTCCAGTTCGTCTCCGGCCAGAACCGGCCCCACCGGTTCGTCTCCCGTGTAATAGAGCATTCCGTTCTGAGGCAGCGGAAGCTGCCTGGCGCGGGCGGGCTCGCGTTCGGGACGCATACCGGTTTCCGAGTTGAACAGGTGTTCGCCGAACGTCTCCGTGAACGCCAGCTCCCCCGCATTGATAACCGGCCTGATCTGCCGATATTCCCCCCAGGCGATGGCGGCCGAACAGATCAGTATCATCACAATCCAATGCCATACCACCCGGAGCCAGGAGTTCTTCACCAGAGCCGGAAAGAGCGCCACTCCGCGGCAGGTGCCGATGAGCGCGCTCCAGAAACCAATCGGACGCACATCATAATTCATCGGCGTCTCACTCTCCGGTAATCGGTTCGCGCCCCCGATTCCACCAGGCGTTCCAGCTCGGCGCTGATCCGTTGATGTTCCGCCGGAGCCAGGCGATCAGTGAAAAGGATTCCGTCCAGATGATCGATCTCATGCTGCAGACAGCGCGCCAGCAGTCCACCGCACTCACATTCAATAAGTTCACCGTCCAGCGTATGAGCGCGCAACGTCACCTCCGCCGGCCGCACCACTTTGGCCCAGATGTCCGGCACCGAAAGACATCCTTCCTCGCGCTCGGCGACTTCCGAACTCGATGCGACGATCTCGGGATTGACCAGTACCAGCGGCATGCGCGGCAACAACTGCGCTTCACCCGAAGACAACTTCGCCCCCTTCTCCCGGGCCGGCACCTTGAGCACCACCAGCCGGGAGGCGACTCCGACCTGCGGAGCCGCCAGACCAATGCCGTCGAAGATATCGAGCGTCTCCAGCATCGCCGCGGCCAGTTCCCTGACCTCGCCAGTCACCTCCGCCACCGGCGCAGCGGCTCCGGCCAGCACCGGGTCCCCGGCGGTACGGACGACATGCAGTTTCCGCGATTTGAACAGCATCTTCAGAGCAACTTATTTTCCGGCCGGAGCAGCGGTCGGAGAATCGGGAATCGCCGGAGCCGCGCTATCCGCTGCTTTCGCCGCGGTGTTTTCAACCGGCGCGGCGGGAGCGACGGATTCAGCCGCTTCAGTCGCAGCCGTCGAAACGGCCGCGGCGGGTTTCGAATCATTCGCTGCGGCAGGCGCCGCAGGAACCGCGGGTTCGGACGGCGCCGACACCGGATTGGTCTGATCGGGCTGGATCGACGCGTCCCGGGGCACATTCTGCAATCCCGGAGTACCGGTATCACTGTCATGCGTTATGTAATAATCGGCGGAATTGGCACCAACCGCGGCATCAAGCTGAGCTTTGGCGTTCTGAATGTTGATGTAGCTCGACGCGAGGTTGGTTTCGGCGGAGACGAAGTCCCGCTGCGCCTCGTTGAGCCGGGTCAACTCCACATCGCCGGCCCGGTACTGCTCGTCGACCAGATCCCGCTGCTTAGCAGAGAGATCACGGCTCCGTTCATAAATGCGGGTCTGTCGAACGCTCTGCACGTAGTTCGCATAGGCAGAACGAACTTCCCCGACCACCGTGAACCATTGCGCCGCGACCTGATAATCAGCGACCGCCACCAACGCCTGATATTCACGCATGGTGTTGTAACGGGTGAAGCCGTTGAAGATCGTCCAGTTGGCGCTGATCCCGTAGCCGAAGCTGGGAGATTCACTATAGGAGTGCGGCCGGGAGCTTCCCCAACCCGAATAACGGGTAAGACCGGTATCATAGCCGAAGCTGGCAAACGCATTGACGGTAGGCGAATAAGCGCTGTAAGTCTGATACATCTGATAACGGGCGATGGTCAGCTGTTCGCGATAAGCTTTGAGGTCGGGACGGTTGGCCAGCGCGGCGTCGAGGTATACTTCCACGGCGTCAAGTTCAGGAAATTCGCCACCGAGTTCCGTCGGAAACTCAACGTGAGCCGGCAGAGTGCCGTCCGGATATCCCATCAGCACCGCCAGCGCATAAACCGCTACCTCATACTGGTAGTCGGCATTGATCATATCCACGTCAGCGTTGTTCATCAGAATTTCGAAGTTCAGCACATCACTGAGCGGCACCGCTCCGGCCTCGAACTTGTGCTGCGTATCTTCAAGCGAAGAGAGCTGGAACTTCCGGTCCTCACTGGCAATGCGGCGGTTCTCGATGGCGAGCAGCACGGTATTGTAAGCGTAAGCCACCGACTGCATCATGGTGCGGCACTGATCTTCCTCGAGCAGCTTCTGATAGTTTTCGCTGTGTTCGGCGATCATCCAGCCGAGTTCGCGGGCGAAGCCGTCAAAAAGCAGCAGCGTGGCGGTCACCGAAGTGTTGGTGCTGAAACTTCTGGTACGCGGAGAACTTCCATTGACCGAAGAATTATTCACCGAATGGGTGATCCAGCTGTCGGAATTCTGCAGTTGAAACCCGGCACTGATCGTCGGCGCATAGCCGCCGAATGCCTGCAGATAACGCATGTGCGCCGCGACCACCGAATAATAGGCGGCGATGTAAGTCGGATTGTTTTTGATGGCGATCTGCTGCGCCTGGCGAAGCGTCAGGAGTTTGATATCCTTGAACATATCATCGCTTTGATCGGTGACCCGCTGGGAGAAGATGTTCTCACTGGTGGCTGCCGGCGGCGGTGGATAGGTGTAACAGCCGCTGACCGCGGAAAGCAGGAGTGCCGAAATTCCTCCGGCCCAAAGAATAGTTCGTTTCATAAAGTCAATCGCTCCTCTCCCTGAACTGGGAAATGGTTGTTGAGAATATTCTTATATTATTTTAATTATTATAGCATTACTTTGTTCTTAATTCAAGTCCCGGAATATGTTTTACCGAATAATCCCGGGATTTCACACCGTCGCGGTATTTCCCCGAACGAAGTGCCGGAAATGGGGCAGCCTCCCGCGCCATTTTTCTTTAAACGTCGTCAGTTTCGTTCCGAACAATCCGCCGATTCCGCGGAGGTTCTGGAATCCGGATTTGTCGGTCTCCGGACGGAGTCGGAATCCGGTCAATGGTTCCGTTATGCGGTATAACGTCCGGAACGACGATTTTATTGTAAAAGCGATAAAAAACGCTTTTTTTTTACGAAACAGTTTGACAATCGTCATCGCCGGCGATATATTATCTGGACAAGCGAGGGGCATTAGCTCAGTTGGCTAGAGCACCACACTGGCAGTGTGGGGGTCATCGGTTCAAGTCCGATATGCTCCACCATTCCTTACAGTTAGACGAACTCGCGGAGGGTTCGATACGATAGCGGTTCTCGCCTATATTCTCAATCTTTGAGATGTGGGTGAGAACCATTTTTCTTAATCCAATACGATCATCGTGCGCCCTCGCCTCCGTCAGAAGCTTTGCAGTATTGCGCATTACATAAAGTTCCTGATGAATATCGTCGTAAATCGAAGTGTCTTTCGTTTGCTCGCTGAGCATGTCTATTTTGGCCGTCAACCGATCAATTTCTCTTGTCAGGCTATTAAGCTTGTCATTCAGGAACACAGCATCATTCAAGGCATTCATAGTTAAAATTACCTTGTAAACCTTGTCCCGCTCCAGTGTCGCTTCCCGCCTCGCAGAAATAGCTTCTTCCATCTCCGGACGTGCCCGAGAAAGAAACTCTTCTTTTGCCTTAATCAGCTTCTGTTCCATCCGATCCAACAACGCATCGTCTGAC
>CAKUKT010000162.1 GCA_934663655.1 uncultured Victivallaceae bacterium | reverse complement strand
CCGCTTTAAGCCGGTCCCGGAACCGACGCGCCGCCGGAAGCATCAACCCCTGGATATAAGCGAAGGTGGTAAACCAGCCGCCATCAGCCAATCCCGCCAGCACTCCGGCAAGAATCCGATCCTGAAGATCATCCGGGAAGACCGCCCACGGCAGACCGGAAATAACCGCGTCCACTTTAGGAAGCTGATGGTCGGCGAGAAAATCCGGCAGCCGGGAAGCACAGCCGTTGCAGATGATCACCTCCGGAAACTCCTCCCGCAATGAACGCGCCAAATGCTCATCGATCTCAATCGTCAGCAGTTTCGCGTTCTCCGGGAGAACAGCACAGATCTCCCGGGTAATAACCCCGGTTCCGGGACCGAGTTCGGCCACCGCGGCGGCGCGCTCCACCCCGATTCCGGCGACCATCGCCCGGGAAAGACGTCGGGATGACGGACACAATGCGCCAATTCGGCCGGGATTGCGGAGAAAGGAGTTGAAAAGACCGGAACTCATGGTTTCTCCGCCTTGCCAGGAAAATAGATTTCCGCCATCAGTTGACCGGAAAAATATCGTCGATCCGGATCCGGCATACCTCGGCGCCGTTTCGGCTCCGCATCACGGATGCGGAATATCCCCACCACCGGACGATCGGATGCCGCCGCAAAAGCCGCAAGTTCTCGCCCAGGCAACACCGCATTGGGTTCACCGGCGGCGATAGCGGCGGCATTGCCATACCCAAGTTCACCATCCGAAAGGATTCGGATATCGGAGCGCTCATATACCCAGGCCACCGCATGCATCAGCGTCGGAATGGTGACCAGCTCCACCTCATTCGGATTGAACTGCGCCAGCTCCGGCAGCCGCCGCAGCGCCGATTCCGGCATTTTTACATTTTTGAAGTCGGGAATGGACAGATTTCCGCAGAGCATGATGGCCGCCAACCCTCCGAAAAAGGCGTAAATACGCGGCCGCCATTCCCGTCTCCGATAAAGCAGCGCCGTACCGGCGACAAGCATCCCGACGGCAAAGAGCGGCAGTCGCCACGACGAAGAAACAATGCCATCTGCTTCGTGCGGCAACATCGCGATCCACCCCTCCACCGTGTCGCCGCCGAACCGGATCAGCGCAATGGCGATCACCGCGGCAAGACCGATGAAAAGCGTCAGCCCGGACCAGATGTTCAAAGCGATATGATAGGCGCGATTGTGGCCACCGCTGCGGAAGTAGGTGACGATTCCCGCCGCCAGCAGCACCCCCAGCGGCGGAAAGCATGGAAGAATGTACGTGGCCAGTTTGCCGCTGGAAAGCGAAAAGAAGAGCAGCGGCAACACCACTGCGCACACGCAGAGACGATAAAGCGGCTGGCGAAGCAGCCGTTTCCATTCCTTTCCGATCGCGAAAGCGCTCGGAGCGAGTATCGCCGCCGGAAATACTCCGCCGACGATCAGCGGCAGGAAGTACCAGAACGGCTGCGGATGCTGTCCGGCGGTATCCCTGGTGAAACGCTGAATATGTTCAATCATCACAAAATAACGCCAGTAATCCGGTTCCGCGCGGTGAACAGCGATTGCCCAGGGGGCGATCACGGCCGCCATAACCACCAGCGGAATCCACGGCAGCAGCAGGAACTCCTTCCAACGCCTCTCCCAGATCAGATAACCGGCAATCGCCAGCCCCGGCGCGGCCCAGGCGACGAATCCCTTGGTAAGAAAGCCGAGCCCGGCACATGCCCCGCAGAGAATCAGCAATACAATGCGCCGCTTGGCCAGAGGGCGTTCGAGAGTGGCGAGAAAAGCGGTGAAAAGAGTCCCGGTCGTAAAGAAGGTCAACTGACTGTCCAGTACGGAAAACACCCCCACCGCATAAACCAGCCCGCAACATAAATAGATCGTTCCGGCCAGCGCCCCCTGCCGGCCGTCCCGCAGCGACTGATGCACCACCCCGAAAACCAGCAATGCGGTCAACCCTACCGACAACGCCGAAAAGAACCGTATCGCAAAGGCATTATATCCGAAAATCTTCAACGACGCGGCATTCAGCCAGTATCCCAGTACCGGCTTCTCAAAATAGCGCTGATTGAGCAATCTCGGCACCGTATAATCGCCCGAGACGATCATTTCCCTCGGAATTTCAGCGTAACGGAACTCGTCGGGAACCACCAGCGGCCGCTGACCGAGCGGCACGATGTATCCGACGATAAAAAGGGTCAACATCAGCAGAACATATTTCATCTATTGCAACTCCAGCCGCGGCGGCCCTTCATCCTCTCCCGCCGATAGACGTTGATGATCGAACAAACCTGATGACAGTCAAAAAAAATGGTCGGGGCGGCGGGGGTCGAACCCGCGACTTTCTGCTCCCAAAGCAGACGCGCTAAGCCACTGCGCTACGCCCCGGAAAATAAACCTTGAAAACTCCTCCCGCATCAATCCGGACGCGAAAAACCCTCCCTTTTATATCATCATCCCGAACCGGAATCGACATTGCCGGCACCTGTCATAGCGATGACCGATTCATAAAATAACTCACAATCAGCATTTTTTCAATCCACCGCCGTAAAACGCTCGACAAAATTGCAGCATTTTCTCCCGGCGGAGGCCGCCACATCAATTCGGCGGCGGCAGCAACCCCACCCGCGCCGGAAGAACGACCGAACGAAAATCAGTCCCGACTCATCTCTCCGCCGGCGAAAGGGAAAACTCCACCATCCTCCGGGTATTTTCTCCGACCGGAGCGACACCGGAATGACGGATGCCCGTCGCCCAGACCACCTCTCCGGAAACCGTCCGCACAATCGGATGCGGCGGCCAGGCTGTCACCCCCCGGTCGACCCTCAGCTTCTTGATCTTTTCCGCGTGCACTCTTCCGAACGGCACCATACTCTCTCCCGGAAACGGCGCACCCACCACCACCGCTTCCGGCAGTAGATCCGCGTCAAACACCGCCCCGTCCGGCCCCGCCGGGGGAGAAAAATCCGTGACAAAGCGACGCGTCAACCGCCAGCCCCCCCAGATCAATTCCGGCTCTTCGCGCCAGCGCCAGAGCCGTTCCGGCGGCTCCGCCTCCTCCCGGGAGATTACGCCACGCTGAATGAACAACCGCGGACCACCGCTGAAAACCACCCGATACGGTTCCGGGCGGTCCAACTCCACCGCCCGCCGAAATTCGGCGATCTCCCCTCCGGAAAAAGGCGCCCCGCCATCACCTCGGAAGCAGAGACGCATCGACCGGACAAACAACGCCGGCGGCAGCTGTCGCCAGAATTCACTACGCCCGGGATCACCATTTGCACAACGTTCCACCGCGGCACCATCAAGACAATCGGCATCAAGTCGCAGCGCCTCCAGAGTCCGGCCGATTCCCGCCTCCCCCCCCGGGAAGCGGCTGCATATCTCCGGAATCACCTCGTTGCGAAGATAATTACGCAGATAATCGACCGAGTGGTTGCTCGAATCATGCTGCCAGGCCTGGACCCCTCGGGAAACGAGCCATGCCTCGATCTCGCAGCGGGAGAAGTTCAGCAGCGGGCGCAGAATCGTCACCCCGCCCACCCGGCTGCAGGAACGCATTCCGGCCAGAGCGGAGGAGTTCGATCCCCGGAATACCCGGATCAGCAGATTTTCCGCCGCGTCACCGGCATGGTGCCCAAGCACCACCGCCGCGCGCTCTTTTCCGGCGGTCAGCCGTCTCCACTGCTCCAGACGCAACCGCCGCGCCGTATCCTCCACCCCCGAACCGGCGGCGGTCGCCATATCGAGATCGCATATCATGAAATCGACCCCGAGTTCCGCAGCGAAACGGGCGGCGGCGGCAGCCTCGGCGTCCGACTCACTCCCCCGCAGATGGTGATTGAAATGCACGGCAATCAGACGATAGCCGAACTCCGCCTGAAAATCATGGGTTATCAGCAGTGCGGCAGTACTGTCGGCGCCGCCGGAGAAACCGACGAAAAGTTCACCGCCGCGCCATGGCGCCAGCAATTCCCGGCAGAGATCGGCGGTCATGATGAGGTATCGTCGGTGATTTTGTTGCGCCGAAAGAACTTTTCACCCGGAATCACCGCGTAGTCCGGATAACGCCGGCGCACCGCCTCCGGACAATCCGGAGGAATATACTGAAAACGACGGTAGAACCACAGATATTGATCCGGATATTCCCGGATAAAACGCTCGGATATCTCCATCAGTTCCTGAACCACTTCCCGATCGTCGGCATAACTTTCAAACGGGCGGGAAAGTTCGCTGCTCAACGCTTCGACCGTACCATCGGCGCGACGCACGCAGGTGCCGTAAATTATCACCGCCGGAATGCCATGCGCATCACAGTAACGCTTGAGCGTCGCCGGAGCGGTGCTGCTCGCCACCGGAATCCCGAAAAAATTCACAAACACTCCACCATCCCGGACCCGGGTATTCTGATCGATCAGCGTGCCAAGGCTCTTTCCGGTCCGCAACGCCCGGAGCGACTCCCGGATCGCACCACGCGCGAAAATGATTTCCAGTCCCGGAGCCTTCTCCCGCGTACGTTGATTGAACAACCGGTTCAGCAACGGATTGCGCAACGGCTTGGCGATCGCCGCCAGCCGGACGCCGGAAAAAAACGGCGCAATCACTCCGGAGGCCTCCCAGTTGCCGAGATGGGGATTCACGAAAATTATCCGTTCGCCACGCTCGACGATATCGGCGAGTTTGCGGCGCAGCGGTTCGGCGATACGGTAACAACGCCGGATACGTTCGGGTTCGCCGCCGATCCAGATGAACTCACCCATGTTCAGGAAGAGGTGGTGAAAAGAACGCGCCGCAATCCGCTTAACTTCCCGCTCCGGAAGTTCCGGCATCGCACAGCGGATATTGGCCTGAACCAGCCGCCGGCAGCCCGGCACCGCCCGCACCACCAGCGCGATCACCGCAGCCAGCAGCCGGACACCGCAATAGGGCAGATGACGAATCAGCCAGTAGGCGGGCACGATTACTGCATATTCCAGGCGGTGACGAAGACGGATACCGTCGCTCATTTCTGCGACTCCACCGGAATCTTTCGGATTGACTTGAGGTCGCTGCGTTCAATCCTCGCGGTGATCCCCGGAACCGGACTGAACATGATATGATCATCGCGCTCCTCGAAAAGGGCTCCGCGCTCAAGAGTTCCGTCGTTGTGAACGATTTCACAATTGGCCAGCCAGAGATCCAGCGGCGCCGGCAGCCGGCGGATTTCGCCTTTGACCACTTCAACCGCTACCGCGACCGGCTTCGGCGCCAGCGGATGAACCACCTCGATCCGGTGCGTCCCGGGAGCCAGTCCGGTCACCCGGAACTCCCGCGTCAGTCCGGTCGCCGCCGGATCCGCCTCACTGATCCCGATCTGGCGACCGTCAAGCATCACCGTGACTCCCGCCGGACGAGCACTGAAACAGAGCGTGCCGGTACTCGGTACAAGTTCACGCCGCAGCGTGTCGCTGACCCCGGGAACCACCTCCACATCCTCTTCGCAACTGTCATAACCGTCGAGCGAGATCACCACCCGGTAATTGCCCGGACTCAGATTGTCCAGCTTACACGGAGTAACCCCCCGTTTGACCCCCTCCACCAACACCTGCGCACCGGCAGGGTCGCTCTCCACCGTAATCTCCCCCGGCCGGGCGACAAGCCGGAACTCCTGCTGCCGGTTGCCTCCGGCCTCAAGCACAATACTCTCCTCCAGCGGCGCAAATCCGGGAGCCTCCAGGCGCAACTGATAACGCCCCGCATCGCGTTCGAGCCGGTACGGAGTAACCCCGACTTCCCGGCCGTCGATGAAAACCCGCGCCGCCGCGGGAACGGAAACAACCTCCAACCGACCCAGAGTAGCCTCAAGATCAACCGCCACCACCCGGGGACGTTCATCGACCACCTCGACGCCGACGGTCTGCCGGGCGAACCCCGGATGGCTGATCACCGCTTCGTGGGAGCCGATGGAGAGATCTTCGACCACCAGCGGCGTCACCCCGACTTCCCGGCCGTCGAGTTCAACTCCGGCTCCGGCCGGAACCGAGGAAAAAACCAATGTCCCGGAGCTTGGTTCCAGTTCGAGTTTCAGCCGGGAATTGCCGGCGCGCAACGAATATTTGCGCCAGGAATCACGACACCCCGGCGCAGAGAACTTGAATATATATTCGCCGGGATTGAGTTCCAGCAGCACCCGCTCCCGGCAGGTGAAGAGCTTATCCCCGCCCGGAGTCGCCGCCGGCGGCGACGAAACGAACCGTACCGATTCGATCCCCCGCTGAACCGGCAACCAGACGGTGAATTGCTCCGGTCCGACGATCTCCAGTTTTGCCGTGTTGCCCGGCTTCTCCC
>CAKUKT010000161.1 GCA_934663655.1 uncultured Victivallaceae bacterium | reverse complement strand
GCCCCGGAGAGTTCGATCCGGACGAGTTTCGCTGCCGGAAAATCGGTCTGAATGGTACCGTCGCAATCCGGCGCCAGCTCTTCGAACAGCTGCTGCCACTGCCCCATGATATTGAGGCCGCGCGCACTGAGCGGCGCGGAAACCCCGCTGATTCGGGCAGTGGAGAGTTCCGCCGGTGAGGCAAATTCCACGGTGGTCACGCCATTGCTGAAACTGCGGGTGGCGGTGGCTGCCGCATCGGTGCGTCCGGACAGTGAGGGGGTTTGTTCGTACGAGAGTGAGATGTTGTCGATTACTCCGCTGGTCCCTTCGGGAAGCACGGTGCCGAATTGAATCACCGCCGGAACTCCTGACGCCAGCATCGGTGCCGGCGTTCCCTTCGTCACTGTACCGTCCGCGTTCCGGATCGCAGGAGTATATTCCCCGCGGATGACGTCAAACTCAGCCTCCACCCGGAACCAGCCCGAGGGAAGCTGCAGGCCGCAGCCTCCCCATAGCCCCTGTTCATCGGAGAGCTTGAGTTCACCGTTGGCCGCAAGGCTGAAACCGGCGATCCGGTTGCCGGCGGCGTCCAGCAGCAGACAGTAGCTCTTGTCGCCACCTTCGAGCCGGGCGTCGAAGCCCGTCTTATAGTTGCGCCCGGCGGGAATCGCTCCTTCTCCTCGGAAATCAAAGGCCCGGTGCGAACCGATTCGGGTGATCCGCAGCGCGTTGCCACTTCTGCCCGCCTCCGCGGCCACGATCCGCGTATGCGGCATGATGAGGCCTTTCCAGCTGCCGGCTCCGGGCGCGGAACCGTTTTCAATGCGCTCGGAAGTGAAAAATTGCGGGTTCTCAAAATCCTGGACGAACCAGACTGCTTCCCCGGCCGCGGCGAGGCAGCCGGCCAGTAACGCGGTAATAAAGGTGAGTGATCTCATGTGCACGAGTCTCCAGCCGGCCGGACGCGGCGAAAGTCGCAACTTCAGCCGCCGCTTCTGCCGCGTCGCCGGTTCCGGTATGAAGTTAGAAATTCAATGTATAAATTCTGGCGTTCTTAAGTTTCATATCGATCTGGAATTTCCCCTCGGGAAGTTTTTCAAAAACCGGGAGCGCAATCCCGTCTCCGCTCTCCAGCCGCCGTTTGAAGCCGTTGATCGGTTTCCCGTCGGCCAGCAGGGTAAATTCTATGAACCCGTCGTCACCGATTACCGCATTGACGCTCATGCCGCCGGGCGCCGAAACCGGATGCGTGATCATGTGCCCGGGCGTATCGCCGGCTTCCGCATGGAAGAAACCATCCTTGCGGTATTCAAGCACCCCTACCGAACTGTTGGCGTTGCGGGTATGTTCGGCGAGCTTCTCCCACGAACCGTCGAAATAGCTCTTGAAGTAGGGCCATTTTTCAAGCTGACGCGGCGAATAACGCTGTTTCATGTAATCGGCGGTCATGTGATCGACGCTGTTCACGCTGCTGTGCACGATTTCGCTCTGGAAGTGGTAGTGGTCGTTGATCCAGTACATGAGCTGGTACACCTTCCCGTTGTATTCCACCGCCGAATCCGAGAGATAACCTCCGCCATGGGTCCAGTCCCCGAGCGGACCGTTGGAGCAGAACTGCGGTTCGCGCTGGAAACGCGTCCACCGGAATCCATCCCAGCTGTAGATGATTTCCCAGCTGATCTGCTGATACAGCGCACTGTAACGCAGCAGAAACGAAATCCGCAGACCGGCCCCGCCGGGCACCCGCAGTTGTTTGCCACCGTAATGCTGGTCGGCAACCGGCTTGGAGAGATCCGGCGGCGCGATATACCCCTGTTCCCAGTTGAGACCGTCCCGGGTTCTCCAGATACCGACGATGCGGTTGCGGTCGGGCATGTTGTCATATTCGGCCCGGTAGGGCGCGTAGCGGATCAGATGACGCCCGAAACCGAAACAGAGCGTCTTGCCGTCATCCTCCAGCCACTGCCCGAAGCCGAGATCGCTTCCGGAATCCGGCGGTTCCAGACCGCCCGACGGCGGAAAGCCGCTGATCAGCGGTTTCCGGCCGAGGATCAATGCTTCGCCCGGAGATTTGTACCAGACCGTCCACACGGTGGCGGCGGAGGGGATCATCACTCCCCAGTTGTAGTCGTTGTAGCCAACTGTGCCGGGAGCCGCAGGGCTGATGAACTGGCATTGTACCTGATTGAGCTTGACTTCACCGTCACGTTCGGGATCGTAGAAACGGTAGGTGATTTTGCCGTCCGGCCCCGGTTTCTGGTTCCAGTCGGGACGCGCAGCTTCCGGAATGTCTCCATTCAGCGGATTGGGGCTGTCGGCAAGCTGCACCGTTCCGGGGGAAACCTGCCAGCCGTTCAGGTCGTCCGGAGAGGTGACCGCGTGATAAGAGTTGCTGGAAGCAACTTGCCACAGCCGGTTCAACGTGTGGAAATTTACGCACAATTTGCCTTCGGCGTCAAAGCCGATGTTGTCCCCCATGACGATAAAGGAATCATTGTCGGTGGTTCCCCGTTTTACCAGATGCGGCGTCGCCACGTCGGTGGTGAAGCGGATATTATTATGTTCAATCAGATAAAAATCGTCAGGAAAGAATATCTTTTCGCCTCCGATTTCCGTTCTCGGCACCGCCGCACATTCCGGCGCGGTCCAGTGGCGCAGCAGACGGAGCAGCCGACCGCTTTTTTCGCTGGTGGCGTCGCTGATTGTCGTCACGTATTCGCCGTTGGGAACGGTTTCCAGGTCGATGAAAACACTGCTGGTCCCCGGAGGCGCCGTGTGCTTCAGGGTGCGGAAATGGCGATCGGAAAGGCGTTCGTGAAGGTCGATCGCAAGTTCCAGTACGGCATCGGTATGGTTGATCAGTGTCAGTTCCGCCCGGTCGCAGCCGGAATATTGACGGTCATAGACGGGAAGCCGGTATTCAGCGTCGAGTTTTTTCGCCCATTCCCGATCCAGCGTCCCCTGGGGTGTCCCCACCGGCGAATAGACTCCGATCGCCGTCAGGGCCGCGTCGGGAACGGACGTGAATGTCATGGCGAGTTTTACGGTTTTATCGGTGGTGGCGAACTCCACTATCCCGCCGGTTTCGGGATCGATGGTGTTCTCGCCGAGATCAATCCAGTGGCCTCCGGCGTTAAGCGCGCGCAGTTTTACCCCGGACGGCAGCGACTTCCCCGGTGCGGCGGTGAACTTTACCGCGTTGATCTTCACCGGCGGCGAAAACTCCATCTCCACCGGTTCGTTGCCGGGCGTGAAGGGTTTCCCGTCGCGCAGCATGGCGGCGAAGTCCGGGTCGGTACTGGTTGCCGACGCTGCGAAATCATCCCGGCCGTCCATGCTCACGCTCTGATCGAAATTCATCGATACATTGTCCACGAAAACGAAACTCTTCTGCGGCAGAATATTGACGAAACGCAGTTCAGAAACCGGTTCACCGTTCAGGCAGGGATGCTGCGTCGTCCCCTGGAACGTTTTTCCGTCGGGCAGGGTGGCGGAGACCGTGTAATATTGCTGGTTCACGTTGAACTCGATCCGGATTCTGCTCCACGC
This sequence comes from uncultured Victivallaceae bacterium, assembly GCA_934663655.1. GTDB lineage: Bacteria > Verrucomicrobiota > Lentisphaeria > Victivallales > Victivallaceae > UBA1784. The sequence goes on along the minus strand of CAKUKT010000161.1, from coordinate 2,832 downwards.
ATTCGGCGGCAGTTCCGCCATTTTACCGCTCGGTTCCCAGGATTGGCTGATATTGTAACCCTGGGGACTCGTCCCCGCCTGCACCAGTATTCCGCCCACCAGACCGTTGCCGTTGGCCAGATGAAGCACCGTTCCGCTTCCCGGCGGCGGATAGACCATGAATTCGATCGCGTAATTGCGTTTCGCCGGGATCCGCAGCAGCGGACGAAGCGCAAAATAACCGTTCCGACCGTCGCGCATCACCTTAAGCGCGAAGGGGGAGGAGTTGACCGGCTCGGTCACGATCGAATAATTGCCCGCATCCGCATCCACCAGCCATTTCGCACCGGCATTGCGGCCGCCTCCGGAAAGCGCCCCGGCCGAAAATCCGGTATCGAAATTCTCCTGCAATACGATTCCCGGGGGCAGTTCGACGGCGTCGGCACCGCGTTCAACGCTGCTGAGCACAAGATCGTCGATCAACGCATAATTACCCTGCGGCAGGCAGTTGATGAAACGGATTTCGGAGACTCCGCCATCACGCAGAAAGGGAAACTCATTTACTCCGGTGACCCGTTTCCCGTCAGGCGAGACCACTGTCACCTCGTAGCTTCGCGCCCGGACATCGAAGCGCGTTTCCACCGTTACCCACTGATCCGGAGCCAGTGCCGCCATGCCGCTGGTCCGCCATTTCCTGGCGCTGTCATATGCCTGCGGAGCAACTCCTCCGGTCAACAGCAGCGCCCCAGTCGGCTCCTGACCGGCTTCCCCGAGAAATGCCACCACACTGTTGTTTTGCGGAACCTTTATCTTGAAGGATACCAGAAAATCTTTTCCCTCCGGCACCCGCGCCGCTGAACGGAATGTGGTGAAACCCACCACCCCGTTGCGTCCAACCTTCAATGCATACGGTTTAGATGCTTCTGATTCGACAATCTGCATGCTGCCGGGTTCCGCCTGAACCAGATAGTCGCCGCCGGAAAATTTCTGCGAACCAGTCAGTTCTCCCGGTGTGAAACCACTATCGAAATTCTGACTCATCAACACGTCGGAGGCCGGAACCACCATCCCAAGTACCAGCAACGACGACAAAAACAACGCTTTGGATTTGTTCATAACCATTTTCGGAAATTGGTATCCTTAAATTAATTCTGGCGGCCGGTGAAGCAACGGTCCGCCGGTGGATTCTTCATTGCATTGAGCCGCAACGTCATTTATTCCCGATAGTTCCCGGGAATTGTTCATCGCCGTTGCGGCGCGATATTGGACTCTCCGTGGTCAGAGATAGAGAAAATCGGTGTCGCTGCTGCTGCCGTCCCAGAGGTAAGCCATCGTTTCATCCGACAGCAGCGGATTGTCCACGTGCATGTGCCTGAAGAAATCGTGCGGCTGCATGTGCTCCACATGACCATCCAGCATTACCCCGTTGAGACGCATATTGTGACGGGCGTGGGGACGACCCAGTTGCGGCCACTGCATCAGTTTGTTGTTGTATGTTTTGGCACCGTCGATCAGCATCGGAAAGGCCGCCGGATTCGGTACCCGCTGCGAGATATAACAGAAAAATTTGTCCACCGTGGTGAGCATCGATTTATAACCCTCCCAATTGGTACTGAAATAGGAATAGGTGGTGCTGAAAGAATGGAAATATTGATGCCGCGCAGCCGTCACTTCCAGCAACACCGCCTTGGCTTCCATTTTCGGACAGCTGATCACCGCCGAACCGTCCGGAATGTAGCCGAAAAAGTAGTAAACTCCCGCCCATACCTGGTTGTACTTCCATTTGTCGGCAGCCGCATCGGTACCGTAAGGGAATGTGGTCATGGTACTGCCTTCGTTGTGTACAAAGATCAGCCCCCGGTTGTCATTGGCGTACATCGTAAAGGCCAGACCGCAGTTTTTCTGGTTGCTGATGCAGTTGCTGTTTTTTGCCGATTCCCGCGCTTTGGACAACGCGGGCATCAGCATCGCCGCCAGAATTGCAATAATCGCAATGACAACCAGCAGTTCGATCAACGTGAAGAGGCGCTTTTTCATTTACTTTCTCCCTGGTTAATGGAATTTACCGCCATTGGATGTCGGGTGGTTATGGCAAGATTATTGTTCAACGGCACCATCAGATGCGCGTGTACCCGCATTACCGCTGCTTCCGGATCGTGCTGACGGATCGCTTCAATGATTTCCGTGTGCGCTATCAGCGTCCGCCGGTTCTCTTCCGACCAGTCGAATTCTTCTTTTATACTCTTCCACGCGGGAATTTCAAAGATCAACATCGAATACAGATTCTTGAGCAGATTGTCGTGGGATGCCTCCAGCAACGCATGATGAAAGTCATGATCCAATGCCAACTGTCTGGATAGATCATCCGGCAGATTCTGCTCTTTCATCTCCTCGACGATTAACATCATCCGTATCAAATCCTCTCGCGTGGCCCGCTGCGCCGCCAGCCGCGCCGCTTCCCCTTCAATACTCTGACGAATATAAAAGTGCGTCCGTACCGTCGTGTTCGAATAGTCCACTTTACGGTACCCCCGGTTGGGAACACTCCGTAACAACCCCTCCGCCTCAAGCCGCATCAACAGCCGGCGACTTCCCGTCTGCGTCAGCTTGAACTCTTCGGCAATGCTTTTCTCACTGAACATCGCACTGCCGTCATCCGGCATGGCATTGATGTAACTGCGGATCTTGTACTTGAGCTCGTTGAAATGCTCCTCGTCAATAATCGACTCTCCAAATTTGGGTTTTCTTGGCATTGTGGAACAGCCCCCCTCATAATCGTGTGGCAATGAAATCAATTTTACTGGTTACCAGCTTTGATAATATTATGTCTCATCATTTGGAAAAATGCAATAG